>JBARDR010000665.1:0-2666 GCA_049795335.1 Gelidibacter sp.
ATAAAATTGATTGAATATAAATTTCTTTTAGGTGTTGCCAAACAACTGGAGATATCTCAAGAAGACTTTGATTATTTGTTCGAGTTCCCTGTGAGTTATGTGCATTTAAAATCACATAGCGAACGTATCGTTCAATTTCATAGGTTAGTGTTGCTGATGAATCTTGATCAGAACATTTCAATGAAAGAACTTGCGAAATTGCACAATTTCGGATTGCGAATGGGATTGGGGCATGAATCCATCAACCGTGTTCTTGATCTGATGGAAAGCTTTCCTAATAAAATCGTTCCGCCAGATTTCTTGATTGATATTTTTAAGGTGCAGTATAATTAGGGTTTCAATTTTTTAAGTCTTCAGTTGGTAGTCTTCAGTTGGCCGTTTTCAGGATTCTGTATCCAGTCTTTCAAAGTTTTCCCGAGCTTCGTAAGTACTGAACGAATTTATAATTCAATTTTAGCTTTTTCAATTTCGAGTTCAGCTTCAACTTAAATTTTAACTTCGAAAAGTATTTCGGAAATTCTCTATTACAATACTCTAAACTTCTATTTTCTAGGTTTTCAGCGCCTCCAATTTCCCCTGATACGCCTTAATCTCATCTCTCGCTTGGGCTGCCACAATAAAGTCTAAGGCTTTTGCCGCTTGTTCCATGAATTTCCGTTTTTCTCTTATTTTCTTTTCCAATTGGTCTTTGGTCAAGTACTCACTTTCTGGTTCTGCTGCTCTTATGGCTTCCATTTCATAACTATACGTACTTACAGAATTTTTTGACAATACATTGTCCAAGCTTTTGTTGAGTGCTGTTGGGGTAATACCGTGTTTTGTATTGTAGGTTATTTGTTTTTCACGTCTGTAATTCGTGTCATCAATTGTTTTTTGCATGCTATTGGTAATTTTGTCAGCATACATGATCGCTTTCCCATTCAAGTGCCTTGCTGCTCTACCGACAGTTTGCGTTAAAGATCGATTGGATCTTAAAAAGCCTTCCTTATCGGCATCTAAAATAGCAACTAAAGACACTTCTGGTAAATCCAATCCTTCACGTAATAGGTTGACACCAACCAACACATCAAAAATTCCCTTACGAAGATCCTGCATAATCTCTACGCGTTCAAGAGTGTCAACATCACTATGAATATAACGCACTCTGATTTGGATTCTGTCCAGATATTTAGTCAATTCTTCAGCCATACGTTTGGTCAAAGTAGTGACTAAAGTCCGTTCATCTTTTTCAACACGTTCGTTAATTTCTTCAATCAAATCATCAATCTGATTTAAACTGGGACGGACTTCAATGATTGGATCCAATAAACCTGTCGGTCGGATTAATTGCTCCACATAAACACCATCACTTTTTTGCATTTCATAATCCGCAGGCGTGGCACTAACATAGATGACTTGATTTTGCAAAGCTTCAAATTCCTCAAACTTTAATGGTCGGTTGTCCATGGCCGCTGGAAGACGGAAACCATAATCCACCAAGTTTTCTTTTCTGCTTCTGTCGCCGCCATACATGGCATGGACTTGAGAAATGGTTACGTGACTTTCATCAATGACCATCAAAAAATCTTCGGGAAAATAATCTAATAAACAGAAAGGGCGCGTTCCCGGTAAGCGTCCGTCCAAATAGCGCGAATAATTTTCAATACCTGAACAGTAGCCTAATTCCCTGATCATTTCCAAGTCAAATTCTGTACGTTCTTTTAAACGTTTTGCTTCTAAATGTTTACCGATTTCCTTGAAGTAATCGCATTGTTTTACCAAATCATCTTGAATTTCCCGAATTGCACCTTGAAGGACTTCAGGAGATGTCACAAACATATTTGCGGGATAGATGGTAATTCGGTCGTACGTTTCAATGACCTTATTGTTGAGCACATTAAAAGCTTCAATCTCCTCAATTTCATCGCCAAAAAAGTGAACACGAACTCCATAATCCGCATAACCAGGGAAAATATCGACAGTGTCACCTTTGATCCTGAAATTTCCATGATTAAAATCGGCTTCTGTCCTTGAATAGAGACTTTGCACCAATTGATGAAGTAATTTCGTTCTGGAAATAACTTGATCTCTTTGTAAGGTAATCACGTTTTTTTGAAATTCAACCGGATTTCCGATACCATATAAACACGATACTGAAGCCACAACAATCACATCACGTCGTCCCGAAAGAAGAGAAGAAGTCGTGCTTAATCGCATTTTTTCAATTTCCTCGTTGATGGACAAATCCTTTTCTATATAAACTCCTGAGGAAGGAATATAGGCTTCCGGTTGGTAATAGTCATAATAAGACACAAAATACTCCACTGCATTTTCAGGGAAAAATTGCTTAAATTCTGAGTAAAGTTGCGCTGCTAGGGTTTTGTTATGTGCCAAAACCAGAGTTGGTCGTTGTACTTCCTCAATGACATTCGCTACGGTAAAAGTTTTACCAGACCCTGTTACACCTAATAGGGTTTGGTATTTCTCCTCGTTTTCAATGCCTTTTGAAAGTAGTTTGATAGCTTGAGGCTGATCTCCAGTAGGTTTAAATTCTGATTTGATTTTGAATTTCATAATGCAAATTTAACCAAAGTTTCTTGAAGAATAATTGCTAATTATTATAACATATTCCTAAATCTTTATGCTTGATTTAGAGTGCGTTTGGATTAATAAATAAAGCATTTAGG
>JBARDR010000666.1:0-1793 GCA_049795335.1 Gelidibacter sp.
GTTTTCAAAGATGGCATTTTTTGAGCTAGAAAGGATCATGTCTTTATTGAAAGTATAATTTTCAGAAGGATTGAACAGGGTCAGTTTTGCGTTTTTACCAACGGCAATCGATGTCGGATCAATCCCAAAACGATCTTTGCCTTTAGTTAATAAATCGATAGTTTTCTTTAGGGTAAAAACGGTGTTTAAAGCGCCGAATGCTGTTTCCATACCTATGCTGCCATACATGGCATAATCAAACTCTATTTTTTTGTGTTCAATATCTATGGGGTTATGGTCGCTCGTTACCATATCGATGGTGCCGTCCTTGAGGCCTTCAATAAGTGCATCGCAATCGGACTGTGTTCTTAAAGGTGGTAAAACCTTAAAGCGTGTATTGAAAGTTGATAAAACATCATCCGTCAGTATAAAATTATGAATAGCGACGCTACAGCTGACATCCAGTTTTTTAGCTTTTGCATTTCTAATCAATTCTACCGATTTGGCAGAAGAAATAGTAGGGATATGCAGTTTTCCACCCGTATATTCCAATAAAAACAAATCGCGAACAATCTGTAATTCTTCAGCAAGTGTCGGATTTCCCTTAAGGCCTAACGAGGTGCTCATAATGTTTTCATTAACCACCCCTAGTCCAGAAATTTTAGATTCCTGAGGAAAAGAATATATCAAACCTCCGAAATTACTGGCATATTGTAAGGCCAGTTTCATTAGGTTCGGATTCCTGATGGGTTTTTGATAATCGTAATAAGCAATGGCACCAGCGTTTTTCATGTCGAAGAGTTCGGCCAAATCTTCACCTTCACTGTGTTTTGTCAATGCACCAATAGGATATAAATTAACAGGATTGCCCTGAGCTTTATTCTTCAAGAATGAAATATTGGCATAGTTATCAATAATAGGATGGGTGTTGGAATTTACCGCAACATCCGTAAAACCTGAGTGTGCCGCCGTTTTCAGTCCGTTGGCAATAGTTTCGCGTTCTTCGTATCCGGGTTCTCCAAAACTCACACTGCTATCAAACCAACCTTGAGATACATGTAAATTGTCTAAAGTAATTTCTTTGGCTTTAGATGGGTTTTTAATCTCTTTTGAAATTTGGGTTATGATCCCTTTTTCTATGAGGATATCGCAGGTTTCATTGTGGAAATCGCTTTTAGAGTCTACAATGGTGGCAGATTTTATGAGTACGTTCATTTAAGGAATTTTAATATGAGCATTTCAATAATTAAAAAAGCTACTGCAAAAATAACAAACCATTTCCATAGCTCATTCACATTTGCGTTACTTTTTATGGCGTCAATGGCAGAAGCAACAGAACTGTTTTTTATACTGTTCTCTACTTGCGAAAGATTCATGTAACTAAGATTGCTTTCGTTTCTGTCGTAATTATAACTGAGGTTTTGGATGACGTTGTCTTTATTTTTGACCTCATAGGTTCCTGCCGTACTGGGATAATCGTCAGTAATTAATTGGACTTTATGGTTATACGTTTGCTGCATTGGAATAACGGAAGTTTCTGCATCGCTCAATTTTAAAATAGCGTCTTGAAGCAAAGTTGTATTGATGTCAATAGTGTTTTTGGTGCCAATGGTATAAAATAGACGCGGTAATTTTAAGCTTTGTTTGCCAATGTTATAAAGAACAGGTACAATCAATGGCGAATTTTTAAAATTGGAATTGTCGTCATCCAACGCTGCTGTAAAAACAAACACATTATTGGCTTGAGTTAAGAAGGCTGTGTTGTCTTCAAAACTTAGAATATTTGCGGCAGTAGGGTTAGGTATTTTATAAAA
>JBARDR010000667.1:0-4758 GCA_049795335.1 Gelidibacter sp.
CAGATTCTGTCCAGAAACCATCTGTCGTGACTAATCACAACGGCACATCCTGCAAAATTCTCAAGACCTTCTTCTAGAGCTCGTAATGTATTAACATCCAAATCGTTAGTAGGTTCATCTAAAAGCAAAACGTTACCTTCTTCCTTAAGGGTCATCGCTAAATGCAGACGGTTACGCTCACCTCCAGAAAGCAATTTAACTTTTTTATTCTGTTCACTTCCTGAGAAATTAAATCGACTTAAATAGGCTCTAGAATTAACTTGCCTTCCGCCCATCAATATCAATTCCTGCTCATCACTGAAGTTTTGCCAAATGGATTTTTCTGGATCAATATTGGAATGCTTTTGATCAACATACGCGATTTTTGCAGTTTCTCCAACTATAAACTCGCCTTTGTCTGGTGTTTCCTCACCCATAATCATTTTGAAAATAGTGGTTTTACCGGCACCATTCGGACCAATAACTCCAACAATTCCCGCTTGTGGTAAACTGAAATTTAAATCCTCATAAAGCAGTTTATCGTCAAAGCCTTTGCTGACTCCAACGGCATCAATCACATTAGTTCCTAAGCGGGGTCCATTTGGAATATAGATTTCTAGCTTTTCGTCCAGTTGTTTTTGATCCTGACTTAACAGTTTATCATAGTTGTTCAAACGTGCTTTTTGCTTAGTCTGACGCCCTTTGGCACCTTGACGCACCCAATCCAACTCACGCTCCAAAGTTTTTTGACGTTTGGAAGCGACTTTGCTTTCCTGAGCCATTCGTGTCGATTTTTGCTCCAACCAAGACGAGTAATTTCCTTTCCAAGGAATCCCTTCACCTCTATCGAGTTCTAAAATCCACCCCGCTACGTTATCCAAGAAATATCTATCGTGCGTTACAGCAATAATGGTTCCTTTGTATTGCGCCAAATGATTCTCCAACCAATGTACAGACTCCGCGTCCAAGTGGTTGGTAGGCTCATCCAGTAACAAAACATCCGGTTCCTGCAATAATAATCGGCATAAAGCCACACGACGACGCTCCCCACCAGATAGCACTCCAATTTTCTTGTCGCCATCTGGAGTTCTTAAGGCATCCATCGCAATTTCTAATTTGGTATCCAATTCCCAAGCGTTTGAGGCATCGATTTTATCTTGTAATTCCGCTTGGCGGTTCATCAACTTCTCCATTTTATCGGCATCAGAATACACTTCTTCCAAGCCAAACATGTCGTTGATTTTGTTATATTCATCAAGAATAGCCACCGTTTCAGCGGCACCTTCACGAACCACTTCCATCACCGTTTTGTTGTCGTCCAATTGTGGTTCTTGCTCCAAATACCCTACAGAATAATCCTGAAGAAAAGTCACATCGCCTTGATAGTTTTTATCAAGTCCGGCAATAATTTTTAAAAGTGTGGATTTACCAGAACCGTTAAGTCCTAAAATCCCGATTTTAGCTCCATAAAAGAAGCTCAAATGAATGTTTTTTAATACAGGTGTATCGGCACCTTTAAAAGTCTTAGTAAGTCCTCTCATCGAGAAGATTACTTTTTTATCGTCGCTCATTGTTTAAAATAAGTTATTTGTTATTAAAAATTAAGTAGTTTCGGACTTGGATGAATAAAGCTATTAAGAACTATAAACACAAAATTACACTCTACCTTTCAAGGCATTAAATACCCAAGCTATAGCAAAGAATCCGATGCCCACTGCCCCAAAGCCATATCCGGCCACATCGTCGTACCTAAATGCACCTAAGCAAATTAAAGCAATTCCAACTATTATCATGATTGTTGTGGCCCAAGCCAACACTGTATTTTTATTCATTGACATAAATCTTAGTTTTTAAGGGAACTACAAATATCGAATAATTTAGGATAAAAACATCTGTTAAAGTCAGATTTTAAAAGGATTCTTATAAATGTGATTCATTAAGGCATCGTGTATTCTGTGATTCGGTTTTATAAAATTCAAGATTGTAATTTCGTTAGATTTCTAATGATTACCACAATAATAGTGCAACTATTTCTACATATTATCAATTAACTTTTTATTATCATTTATTCTGATCTCAGTTAGCTCCTTTCCCTTAAATTTGCAATTTCTTTTTTTTAAACAACTAAACACTCCTTATTTATGAACAAAGCCTTACTAGCATTAGCCATTGGAGGATTTGGCATCGGCTTGACCGAGTTTGTCATTATGGGTATTTTACCAGATGTGGCCCAAGCTTTTGACATTAGTATCCCTGTTGCCGGACATTTTATCTCGGCTTATGCTTTAGGTGTGGTTATTGGCGCTCCCATACTTACAGGAATCGGCAGTAAATGGCCCTCCAATAAAGTGTTGTTGGTACTCATGTTATGGTTTACTGTTTTTAATTCGTTATCGGCGTTTGCCACAGGTTATAACTCATTTATGGTATTGCGCTTTTTATCAGGTTTACCTCATGGTGCATTTTTTGGAATCGGGGCTGTTGTGGCTGGTAAGTTGTCTAAACCAGGCAAACAAGCCCAAGGCATCGCCATTATGTTTAGTGGACTGACCGTTGCTAATCTTTTAGGAGTTCCGTTAGGTACTTATTTAGGCAAAAACTTTGATTGGAGTGCTTCTTTCTTAATGGTTGGTGTTGTGGGTATCCTTGCCGTTTTAAGTGTGAAGTTTTGGATGCCTTTACTTCAAAAATCTTCTGAAGCTAAATTTACAAGTGAATTTAAAATTTTCAAACGCCCAGAACTTTGGCTCATCATTTTATTGACCACTGTTGGTACTGGTGGATTTTTTGCATGGTACAGCTATATCTCGCCTTTAATTACTGATGTTGCTGGACATTCCGAAAACGTAGTGTCTTATGCTATGGTTCTGGCAGGATTAGGAATGGTCATCGGGAATTTTATCGGTGCTAAACTCACCGAGAAATTTGCCCCTTTGAATACGGTTATGATTGTTCTTTTTTTAATGATGATTTGTCTGTCGCTCAACACCTTTTTAGCCTCCGATAAGGTGATGGTTTTAGTAATGACTTTCGTTATAGGAATGGTAACCTTTGCCATCTCAACACCCATTCAAATGCTTATTATAGGCGCCTCAAAAGGATCCGAAACTTTAGGCTCCTCACTAAATCAAAGTGCGTTTAATATCGGTAATGCGTCTGGCGCTTATTTTGCGGGACTGCCTATTGCCATGGGCTACGGATATACCTCAGCCGATTGGGTCGGTGCTGCCATGGCAGGAACGGGCGTATTAATCGCATTTGGAATCTTGATCATGAAAAAGAGCAAGACCAAAAAACTCCGCATAAACGCCCTTTCATAAAAGATTTTATCCACATTAAACATGCATCGGAACTTCGATAAAAAGCACTTCTGATGCTTCTGAGGCATGGATTTTAAAATGATCCGTTTCTGAAATACCTAGGGCGTCACGAGATTTTAATTTCTCATTTGCAACCACTACATCTCCAGAAACAATCATTACATAGACACCATGAGACCGATCTCTTAACTGATAATCAAAGGATTGACCTTTACCCAAATCGATCCGTGACAAAAAAGCATCCTGGTAAATTTTCAAACTGCCTTCATCAGAATTATTAACCGATGTAACCAAGGTTTGTAAAGTGTTTTTCCTAACGTCTGGACTGAAAGATTTTTGACTATATTGTGGTGCGACGTTGCGTTTGTTTGGAATGATCCAAATCTGAAATAAACTCAAAGACTCTTCATCCGATCCATTGATCTCTGAATGCTTCACTCCTGTTCCTGCACTCATGACCTGAACTTCGCCAGGAAGCACAGACTGCCAGTCTTGATGTATATTATCGCGATGTTTTAAGATGCCGCTCAAAGGAATTGTAATGATTTCCATATTATCATGCGGATGAGTTCCAAATCCCATTTTTGGAGCGATGGTATCATCGTTTAAAACTCTTAAAGCGCCAAATTGGATTTTATCTGGATCGAAATAATTAGCAAAACTGAAGGAATGATAGGCTTGAAGCCAACCGTGATTGGCGTGTCCTCTATCTTTTGCTTTATGGATTATTGTTTTCATAGTAATGCCTGGGACCGTGAGTATATTTTAAATTAGTATTTTATTGATTAGTAAATTGATTTTCTCAGACACGAATTTCACGAATTTTCTCCAAATTGAATCAATTTAACTTTATTGCAGATCCCTGCCTTCGCAGGGATTTATCTTATTTTATCTAATAAACCACTGAGCAGGACAGCTTCGTCTTCCGTGATGTTTTTGAGCAAATCCTGATTAAAATTTTTTGAAATGGCCTCTAAAAGTTCCATTCCTTTTTCCGTGATTTTTATATACACGACGCGCCTATCTTCTTCACATGAAAAGCGTTCAATTAAATGTTTCGCATATAACTTATCCATTAATCTGGTAGCGTTTGGCGAACGTTCGATCATGCGCTTTTTTATGGTCTGAACTTTCAATGGGGCATTAGCACCCTTTAATATTCTTAAAATATTATACTGTTGGCGTGAAATTCCAAAAGGTTTGAAAAACTCGTTCTGAAAACTCGAAATCCAACTCGCCGTATATAAAATATTGATTAAGGCTTTGTCCTTAACATTGGCAAATCTTGAATGGATATCTTTAGCAATATCTCCCATGTTTATTGTTTGTTTGCTATTTTCTAATTGCCTCTATAGGTGGAATAGCCAAAAGGAGACAGTGTTATTGGAACGTGATAATGGTTATCATCCTTAATTTCAAAAACGACTTCTATAAAGGGATAGAAAGAACTTTGATCCAG
>JBARDR010000668.1:0-1877 GCA_049795335.1 Gelidibacter sp.
GCGTATGTCCGCCAGAAATCGTCATTCCCAAAAATGGAAAGGGCGGTTTTCTAAATCCTTCTTCATCAATAAAATGCGCTAAAATATGCGCTTGCATGTGATTGACGTCAATCAATGGGATGTTTAAACCGTAGGCCATCGATTTGGCAAATGACGTACCTACCAATAGCGAGCCCATTAAACCAGGACCTCGTGTAAAGGCAATAGCACTCAGTTGGGATTGATCCACATTAGCCTTTTGCAATGCTTGATGCACCACAGGAACAATGTTTTGTTGATGAGCTCTTGAGGCCAACTCTGGAACCACGCCACCATAGGCTTCATGAATTTTTTGTCCGGCAACAACATTACTTAAAATTTTGCCGTTAAGCATTACGGAAGCAGCAGTGTCATCACATGAAGACTCAATTGCAAGTATATAAATATTTTGTGTAGCCATTAATCTATATTAGGCACAATAATTGTTAATTTTGGCTTCAAAGTTATAACTTTTCAAACGTATCAAAAAACTTTTAAAAATAGCATCTAAAATTGTGGCAATAATTGTATTGCTATTCATCATTTTGGTGCTTATTCTCTCTATTCCTCCTGTTCAAACTTTTTTAGCAAAAAAGGTTACCACACGTATTAACGACGACTTTGGAACGCATATTTTTATTGATAGAATCGGACTTCAATTTAATGGCGATGTGGAACTTAAGGGCATCTATATTGAAGATTATAAGCAGGACACGTTAATTGGGATTAAAAACCTGAACACTTCAATTTTAAATTTCCGAAACCTTTACAATAACAAGTTAACATTCGGAGATATTGATGTTCAGGAACTAACCTTTAATATCAGAACCTATTTAGGTGAAAATCAAACCAATCTAGATGTTTTTGTAGCGCGGTTTGATGAGGACAATCCCCGACCAGACAAAAGTAAGTTTTTATTGTCGTCAAGTGATGTTTCTTTTTACAACAGTACTTTTAGGATGATCAATGACAATAAGGAAAACTCAAAAATCCTCGAGTTCAATCATCTGAATCTGAATGCCACTAACTTTTTGATTAATGGCAGCGATGTCAGCGCTCGATTTAACACCCTTAATTTTGTGGACAGTAGGGGTTTGGCCGTTAAAAATATGGTTACCGATTTTGAGTATACTCTGGATCATATGACTTTCGCAAATTTGATCATAAAAACGCCAGAATCGTTACTTAATGGCAATTTGACCTTTAAGTACAACCGCGAAGATTTACAGGATTTCACAAACAAGGTTCATCTTGTGGCGAGTTTTAAGGATTCAGATGTGATGCTTAATGAATTGAACACTTTTTATAACGAATTTGGCGTAGAGGATCATGCCATGTTTAGCGTAAACATGAGTGGAACCCTTAATGATTTGAACATGATGAATCTGAGGCTAAATACCAGCGCTCGGACCAAGATTTACGGGGATATCAACTTTAAGAATTTATTTAACATTGAAAGTAATACGTTTGAGATGGATGGCGATTTTAGCAATCTGTCGTCCAATTACTACGATTTAAAATCCCTGATGCCCAATGTTCTTGGAGCTTCCATACCAAGTGTTTTTTCTAAGCTTGGCAACTTTACCATTTATGGGAATACCAGAATCACCTCCACCGATATCGAGGCCACTTTAAAAATCAATACAGCACTTGGCCATATTGATTCGGATTTGAGTTTATTGCGATTTAATGATATCGACAACGCGAGCTATAAAGGCAACATTATCGTTGAAAATTTTGATATCGGACTGCTTTTGGATGATCCAAACATCACAGCAACGACGTTTGATTTGGATGTGGATGGCAAAGGGTTTACCCTCGAAAACCTGAAAACCAATATCAAAGGACATGTGTTCAGT
>JBARDR010000669.1:0-1723 GCA_049795335.1 Gelidibacter sp.
TCATAGCACAGAGGGGAGAGCGGTTCCAGAAAATAAAGAAATTACCAATACCAATAATTATAAGAAAACAGGGAACTTTGAAGCAAGTGATGAAAATCAGGTCGGCAGTGATAAAGCTGCCGATACACTAATTGAGAATTGGAATCTGGATAATCCTAAAAGAAAAGAAAATCTGTTTGCTCGATTTCACATGACGCAAGATCAAATTCAAAGTTATGAAAACGCCTTGCAGGCCTGGAAGGATTCTGATAGAGGAGATGCTTATAAATTACTTTCGGCAGATGCAAAAATTAAGGAGGAAGACCATATTTTAAAGAAGATTTTGGATGATTCTCAATATAAGGACTACCGTGAATGGGCCAAAGCCAATGATTTGAGAAATTAGAGGTTAAGATTTGCGATTATCAGTGTAATAATATTGTCGTTTTTTGAAATTCATGAATGCGTATTCTTAACGCGCATCGACCACAGAAACTCATTTTAAAACAATGGATAGTTGAATTTTTACATCATCATTTACTTCTGTTGCGATTAATGTTTGTTCTCTAACAATTTCTGAATAATATTCTTAAAGTCAAAATTTCTATGTAATGAGCATCCTCTTTGATTATGAGAGTGTTAAATTTATATATGGAGTTCAAATATCTTTTTCTCCAATCAAATTAACTTAATTCTTCGATTATGGCAGAAATTAAAATTGAAAAGAAAAAACCACTTTGGGTTTGGGTATTCCTAGCCTTAGTCGTTTTAATTATTGTCGGTTATATTATTTATGTATATCAAGGGGAAACTACTCCCAATGGTGATTTAAGGAATAATATTACCCGTGAAAAGGTAAATGAATCTCCAAGCGCACCAATGACTACCAATGACCCGAATAAAACGAGCAATGCTTATGGCGGGACCTATGATAATTTCATGGCGTTTGATGAATCTATTAGGGATTCCACAAGGATTTCGGTTGATTCCTCCTATACTAAAAAAGCGTATTCAAATTTGACCAAATTAGTCGTTAAGCAGGCAGATAAGAATACTATTGCCGATTCTAAAGCATTGGATGATTTGAGAAACCATTCAGTTCTCATTACAAATATTGCAACAACATCCAGCAATATGGAGAATCTTAAAAACGTTAAAATGCTATCTGATAAGATTGCGTCTGTGATTGGGGACATTCAAGCTAAAAGCTATCCCGCTTTGCAACAAGAAGCATCGGATCTCAAGCAATTGGCGTCAAAAATTAGTGTATCCACTCCAATGAACAAGCAGCAAGCCGACATTAATGCTTTTTTGCGGAAGAGCAGAGATATCTTAAAATCAATGAATTAAAAACAGAAATTATGACAGAAAAAGCTAAACATCTCTATTATATAAGTGAGCTTTCAGATTATAAAATAGCAGGAGGATACCCAGATATTAGGGGCTGGGACGTAAAGGATATCGATGAGCGAGTCATTGGGAAAGTGGATAATCTGTTGGTCAATAAAGCTGCAGAACGTGTGGTTTACCTTGATGTCGAGGTTAATCAAAGTATCATTGACGCAAAATATGACCCTTACGGAAGGCCGACCAATACAGAGCTTCGAGAATTTGTAAATAAAGATGGGGAAAATCACATCATTATTCCCATTGGATTGGTGGATTTGAAGGAAGACTCAAAATACGTGTATACCGATGTGATTGATCATAGAACGTTTTCAGAAACCAAGAGATACCAAAAGGG
>JBARDR010000670.1:0-1669 GCA_049795335.1 Gelidibacter sp.
ACGGCGTTTTTGCGATCGTCGCCATTACACTCTACGCCACTGGAATGCACACTGAAGTCATTGGTTTTGCACAACGTGGACTACTCGCTACTGGTTTGATGAATCCTAATGTGAAGGACCTTACGGAAGCGCGTCATATGGATAATGAAACCGTAGAAATCCAAAATCCTACCAAAGCCGATTTTAATCTGAAATTAATAGATAGGGATGGAAATGTTACTTCTTTAGAAGCAATGAAAGGCAAGGTCATTTTTATGAATTTTTGGGCGACTTGGTGCCCGCCATGTATTGCCGAAATGCCAAGCATCAATAAGTTGCATGAAGAAATGGGAGGCGAAGTTGCTTTTGTTATGTTATCGCTCGACCAAGAGTTTGAATCGGCAAAAGCTTATGACAAACGTAAAGGTTATAATTTGCCTATTTATGCGCCGGCCAGTAATATCCCCGCGATGTACAACTCATCTGCAATTCCTACAACTTATGTGATTGATGCCCAGGGAAACTTAGCCTTAACTCATAAAGGAATGGCTGATTACAATGATTCAAAATTCAAGGAATTCTTGAGGAGTTTGAAATAGATTTGTAGGTTTCGAATTAAGTTGAAATTGTGCTTTAGTGTATTTCACGTTGGCTTCTGAAAGTTTTTGACACGAATTTCACGAATTCAACAGACTTTCAGTCTGTTTTAAAAACCTGTGGCACTTTAATTCATAGAAGTGATTTAATTAAATGAACAGCAGGAAAACCCAAATAAGAAGTTAAATCTGATTTGGGTTTTTATTTTCAAATATATGTCTCTGATTGAGAATGATTGATCGTTCAGACCATCTTTTTAAAACTAGAAAAGATTGTGCTATAGAAAACCTAAAGTTAGTTTTGTCGCCTTAAGATTTTGATTTCGATTAGGATAACTGGAAGTCCAAAGGTCAAGATAAGAAAATGTCAACCACTATCAGCGGGAAATTTTTAGCTCCAATTTAATTATTGAACTTTTCTGTAGCTATCATCAATAGCCCTGAGCTTTAGCTTGGGTTTGGAAGGTAGAAGAGCGCAGGGATTTAGCTCAAGTTATAACAAAAAAATGAACTAAAATCTTTTATTAAATAAACCGTCGCGTGCTTTTCTTATAGGATTTGTACTCTGGGAATTTCTCGCTTAATAACTTTTCCTCATAAACGGATTTAAAGTAAAATAAGACGAAAAGCATAAGGGTATCAAAAACTTATGTAGCGACAACGTGTAGATGGCATATCCAAGGCCTAAAAAAATCAAAGCAGTATAAATGGGATGCCTCGACCTACCAAATGCTCCGGTCGTAATCAATTGGCCAGAGTTAACTGGAGAAGGAAAAGGAGAGAGGTTGGTGTTTAATTGCAGAAGTGCCCCGATTCCAAACATCACAGCAAATACAAAAAGCACTAAACCCGAATAGAAAAGCCATTCGGGCAGATGTAGGTGAAATACTTGTAAGGGTAAAATATAAGCCACAAATAGGACCAATTGTATGGATACAAAAAGATAGTCCTTTATGGGTTTTTTTAGGCTCAATTTTTGAATTGTTCTATAGCGTCGCTCAAATCATAAACTTCAACACTATTCAATTCGTTTTCGAGGATACTGCTTCCTGTTGCACTGCGATAGCCACCAGCGCAGTGCACCACAATAGGTT
>JBARDR010000671.1:0-5450 GCA_049795335.1 Gelidibacter sp.
ACATTGAAGTTTGCTCGAATTTAATTTAAGACAGGAAATTATCTTCTTTCATAAAAACATTTATTCCAAAAGAAATTTTATGATTTTTAAAGCCACAAACCACTAACCACTTTGTAATCAGAAAGCAAGCCATCATTATCATTTTTTGGCACATTGTTTGTATTCTATCAATCAGGTTGAACAAAAAACAAAAAACTCATGAAAAAATTAGCCCTACTTTTTACTGCAATGCTTCTCGTTGGAACATCGGTAAGTGCAAAAGCCAACGTTATCATAGACAATTCATTTCAAAATGGCCCTAATAATGGCTATCGTAATTCTTTTATTTTCACAGAGGGCGGTATTGAGTTTTCTGTATTCCCTGATGGACAATTCGATTTTTATGTACCAGACTTTGGTCCTAAAGCAGGCGTATCCATCAACACACCTAATGTCTCCTTCAGCTTCAACACAGGCTATGATTACAGCCCGTATGTGCAGTATGATGATTATGGTGCCATAATACAAATTGAAAATACACCCATCTATTATGATTATTATGGTCGAATCACACAGGCCGGAAACGTCAATATTAATTATAACAATTATGGACGCGTTAGTCGTGTTGGTGGTCTAAATGTCTATTATGATAGTCAGCTCAGATTTACCCATTTCAATGGATATATTAACGTTTATAACCGCGTCTATGTAAACAGACCTTGGCACATTTATTACAGAGTTCCAGCTCAAAACTATCGTGTAGTGTACACAAAACCTTATAGACAATATTACAAACCTTTAAGATATCACTACTACAGACCTTATGTCAATAATTACAGAGCGCCAGTGAGATATTCACCACGTCCTCAAAAATCTGTTAGTTCTGTAAGAAGAAATGCGATAGCAACTAACAATCGTGCAAGTGATCGTTACCGTCAGGAAGCATCGCCACGACGAAGCACTGCAGCAACTCCAAGAAACAATTCAAAAAACTTTGGAACCGCTACACGAAATAATACAGAGGCCAGAAGAAGTAATGCGCCTTCAAGTGTAAACCGTGGCACCTCTAACAACGCCAATAGAGAGGGGGCGAATAGAACTGTAAGATCAAATTCAGCAGAGCGGTCAACAAATGGTAATGTTTCAAGAACTACAAGTGGCAACAATGGCCATATAGCGACGACTTCAAGAAGTCAAAAAGTAGCATCAGCACCTAGTAGATCGGAAAATATTAATAAAAGAACAGCTGAAAGTAAACCAAATACGAATCCATCTCGTACATCCACAAGAGAACAAAGCACAAGTAGAAATGGAAATGCCGCTAAAAACAGCAGTAGATCCAATACCACAGCGAACAAGCAAACGTCGCCATCAAGTTCAAGATCTCAAAGTAGAGGAAACTTATAAAATATGAACCTTTTGGTTGGTTGGTAGAAAGTCCTGCAAGTAGTATGCCTCAAAGCACTTGCGGGATTTTCCTTTTTCATGATAGCAGAGCTGTTAGAAAGATTTGCTATTTCATTATGGAAACTTCGGACGGCGGATTGCCAGCTCAAACTACTTCAGACGTAAATACTTCCGCAACATCACGCTAATGTCTTCCGAAACATTCATCTTAAAAACGAACCCTACATACACTAAGGTTATCAGCGTCGATTTTAGCGCAATATTTACCAAGGGATAAAACGGAAACTCCCAAAAGTAGAAAGCACCGATCAAAACAATGATTAATAGACCGGCCTTTCCGGTTTCCATTGTAAAAGGCATCATATTAAACTTTCGTTTTACGAAGTAGATTTTAATCGAATTGTAGAAAGTAACGGCTAAAAATGTCGCAAATGCCGAACCATTGATGCCATACATCGGAATAAAAATCATATTCAATCCGATGGTCAAAATCGTCAAAATGATGCCAAACAATAACACCACCCTGTAATAATCACTATTAAATAAGATGACATTGTTACAGCCCATCAAACAATCGTAAAGTTTAGCCATACTAACTAAAAACACAACAAAAAGTCCGCCGCTGAATTGTGGCGGAATCGTTTCATAAAGTGAATTGATATTCAACACAATCAACAGGAAAATAAGTCCGCCGATGATGAATAAGGTTTGCGAACTTCTCACGTATAAATCTTCCAGAGCCCCTTTATTGTTCTCATTCAAGTATTTCGCTGTCAATGGTTGGAGAATTTGCTGCATGGATCTTGAAGGCACCACGATAACCGTTGCAATGTAGATCGCCACCCCGTAATAGGCGACCTTTTCGATAGGAATGTAAAGTCCTAACATAAAACTATCAATGTCTAAAATAACCGTCGCAATAGATCCTGCGATAATAATCAAAAAAGAATATTTCAAAATAGAACTCAATCGGTCCACCCTATTAAATTTAAAGACAGGCAAACGGACAGTAAAAGCATAAAACATCATAATTAACATTCGTAAAGCATAGATGCCAACTACGCCTGCAATGTAGGTTTCCACTGAAAACAAATTAAAATAAACACAAAAAAGCAAGATCGTTACACCAATTCGGGGAAATACTTCCTTCATAAAATTTCCGAAAACGGTTTGCATTTGAGTTTTTGACCAAGCAAAAAAGACTTCAAAGTAAGCCATAGCTATGGCTGCAAAATAAATGTACCAGACATAATCTGCAATGATGTCGTTTTTTTGCGATAAGGCGCCAGCAATGGCTTCATAAGCAAAAACTCCAATTAATCCTGTCGGAATAATGAGAGTCAACGGTAAAAAAAGCATCAAGGTCAAAAAACTATTGAGTGAGTTTTTGGTCCTAAATGTGGTATAAAATTTAATAATAGTGTTGTGCACTCCAAAAGCCATTAAAGGCATCATAATATTGGCCGTCGACAACATAAAAGAAATTAAACCATAGTGTACATCCGAAATAAAGAACACATACAAATACAAGGTGTTCAAAGCACCGATGGCAAAGCCTAGGTATGTGGTAAGCGTGTTCTTAAAAGATTGGCTAATGATTATTCCCATAGAGGTTTAAAACTCGAAGATAAGAATTTTGAGGATTAAGACAAGTTTGTGATCAAATCCGCCAATTTTTTGGTCAGCGCTTTTCTACTGTACTGTTGTAAACCAATAGGATATGAAACTAATGTTGCATTCTTAAAATTCGAGAAACAAGACTGGAAATGCTCCTTTAATTCTGCTTCAGCATTATAATAGAAATAGCGTCCTGTATTGGTCGATGCTATTATGCGTTCCACATCGGTATCTTCCGGACCTACTGCAATAATGGGCGTTTCAGCAACCATATACTCAAATAGTTTTCCAGGGATAATGGCTTTAGTGTCTTCTGAATCAATTTCAATCAACAGCAATAGTTGTGACTGACGTTGGTACATTAAGGCTTCTGTATGATTGACATAACCGACGTTCTCTATATTATTATCTGGAATAAACTTACGTATTTCATTGAGGACAACATCACTTACCAAACCAATTAATCGCAATACGAATTCCTGTCTAAAATCATCATTTTCTTGGATAAGTTCGCCCAACACTTTCCATAATACCTTCGGATTACGTCCGGATAATAAGGATCCAATATGTGCCAGCGAAAACTTTTGATCCTTAGTTCCTTTTGGGAGTTGCTGATAATCGTATCCATTTGTAATTACGCTAATGGATTGCTTTGATTTTGTGGCAAATTCTTTTTTGGTATTATCACTCGTTACGATAATATGATCGGCAGTAGATAGTACTTTTACTTCCAATTCTTCATGCTTTTTGGTTGCACGAGCACTCAATTTTAGTTTTTTATGATAGCCAATAGTAGTCCATGGATCTCTAAAATCTGCAATCCATTTAGTTCCTAATTGTACTTTTAGCTTTAAACCAATCAGATGCAGACTGTGCGGTGGTCCTGTGGTAATGACAGTTTCTATATTTTCTTTTTGAAGATATTCAGACAGATAACTGACCGAGGGTTTTACCCAAGCTTTTCTGGCGTCGGGAATAAAATAATTTCCTCTGACATAGAGCATCAATTGCTGAATGAGACTTTGTTTCTGTTCCTTCGGAATAACCCCAGAACTCATGGTTTTAGATGCTTTTTTAGATAAAACTTCGGCAAATCTATAAGGCTCTTTTATAGGGTGCTTCAAAATGGTAACATCCTTAGTAATCTCAGTCATCAAGGTGTCATCCAGCATTGGATAACTTGGGTTTTTAGGAATATAAACGACAGGATGAATCCCATAATCTGGAAGATATTTCACGAATTTCAACCATCGCTGCACTCCAGGACCTCCTGCAGGTGGCCAGTAATAGGTGATGATCAATACCTTTTTCCCACTCTGTCCTTCGGACATCTCTCCCAAAGGGAAAGAGTTACTTTCCGATGTCATTTCTTTTGATTTGAAAAAATAAACCTCCCAAAAGTAAAAGCATTAATAAAATAGAACTCGCCAACGCAATCGTACTTCCTGTTTCGATAACCTGTGGCTCAAATTTAAACTCAATCGTATGTTGTCCTTTAGGAATTGGCATTCCTCTCAACACATAATCGACACGGTAATGCGGTTGTAACTTTCCATCAATATAGGCATTCCAGCCATCAGCGTAATAAATTTCTGAAAAGACAGCGAATCCATTATTACTATTATTAGAGCTATACTTTAAATAATTGGGTTGATATTCTAAAATAGTGATCGTTGCGGTAGAGTCTGTTTTAAAGCTTGCAGTCGACAAGTCTTGCGTAGTCACCGATTTTGTTTTAGTATCCAAACTATCTAACGCTATCAATTCGTCATTGGCCGAATTGACTTTTTCCAATGATGAAATGAACCACGCGTTGCCGTTGGCATCTACATTTTCATAAGGAAACAGATTTCCTTTATCATCATCTGCAATAATATATTTGGTATTCAACATGTTCAACACATTCATATTATTTTTAGCAATATGAAAGTCGAAAAGCTCATTATAGCGTCCCATTTTAGCAGCATGATAACCACTTAATGAATTATGGAAATACGAGGCTCTGGCACCGCTTGAAGCGACATCAAACACTCTAAAATGGCCATCATCCTTCAAAATCTCCAAATCCGCAGCATTCGCTTGAAATGGCTTATTGACTTGAAGCGATGAAACAAAATTTTCATTGTTGACATAGCGTCGGTCCACATTGACCAAATCAAAAAGAATCAATACCGCAAATACAATAATAAGGGCATTTTGCGACAGTTTTTTCTTTAAAAACAGCCAGATTCCGCCTGCAGATAGTAGGACAAGTATAAGTGTACGAAGCGTATCATAAGTAAACATTGATTTTCGGTCAGCCTTTAATGCATCTACGAAACTTTGACCATATTCGCCATAAGCTTGTCTATAGTAACCATCATTGGCACCCGCAAAATCAAACGAGCCTTTAAATAACAAAAACAAGATAGCCACACCACCGGAAATTGCAGTAGTAATTTTTAAGG
>JBARDR010000672.1:0-3280 GCA_049795335.1 Gelidibacter sp.
CTATTGACCATTATGGATGAATTGCGTGAGCAATGTCCGTGGGATAAAAAACAGACCATGGAAACACTCAGGCACTTGACGATTGAAGAAGTTTATGAGCTGGGCGATGCGATTTTGGAGAAGGATCTGGACGAGGTCAAAAAGGAATTGGGCGATGTGTTATTGCATATTGTTTTCTATTCGCGTATTGGAAGTGAAACCAACGCTTTTGATATTGCCGATGTTTGTAATAGTATCTGTGATAAGCTCGTTGAACGCCATCCACATATTTATGGCGATGTCAAAGTGGAGAATGAGGAGGATGTGAAGCGCAATTGGGAACAGATTAAGTTAAGAGAAAAAGGTAAAACGAGCGTGTTGCAAGGTGTGCCAACAAGTTTGCCCGCCATGGTAAAGGCCAATAGGATACAAGATAAAGTGGCTGGCGTCGGATTTGATTGGGAACATCCCGAACAAGTTTATGAAAAAGTAGAGGAGGAGCTCAACGAGCTAAAAGTGGAGGTTTCCAATGGCGATGCTGATAAAATGGAAAGTGAGCTTGGCGATGTTTTGTTTTCCATCATCAATTATGCGCGCTTTTTAAAAATAAATCCTGAAAATGCTTTAGAACGGACCAATAAAAAATTCATTAAAAGATTTCAATATTTGGAAGCTAAGTCTAAGGAAATCAACAAGCCACTGTCAGAAATGAGCTTGTCAGAGATGGATGTTTATTGGGAGGAAGCAAAAAAAATGTAATTTCTTTTCAATCTCGTAATCCAAATACAAGAGTTGTGACGTATATCTAATAGATTGGAACTTAATTTAGTTTCATAATCATAAGTAGGTAATCTTAATTATATTTTAAGCGGTATTAATTAAGATTAAAAATTTAGTTTAGTTAGGGGTCAAAATCCTACCTGTTTTCACAGGTAGGATTTGATTTTTAGAGCCACATGGTTTCATTAAATCCTTTTGAAACGGTCATAAAAAAAGCCTAATCTTTCAAATTGAAACATTAGACTTATATATTATTTAAAGTGAACTACTAATACAATTCCTTCAACTTTTTAAACTTCTCTTCCCACACCGCTAAGTTTTCTTTATGATTTTCAATGTTTTTCAACACATCTTTTACCAAAGGATTACTTTCATCGATATTAGAGAAAAATTGTAGGTTATTTTCAAGCTGATTGAGTTCGCCTTTAACTTCGTCAATTTTTTTACGGATAAAGTGGTGTTCATTATCCAAAAGTCGTGTATCATCAGGTTGTGTAAGATGCTCCAGTTTGTTTTCAAACTTTATCATTTCCACTTCTGATTTATCCAGTTTTAAGCTGTTGAATAAGCCATCCAAAGTTTTATTGAATTTACCTTCTATAAAACGTTTGCTTTGTGGAACCTGTCCTAAAGCGCTCCATTCTTCAGTTTTTTGCTTGATCGTTTCTAAATCCTGTTCTGGATTACCACTTAATTGTAAATCATTTAAGGAATCCAGTAACTTTGTTTTATTTTCGAATGCGTCAACCTGTTCTTTATCGGCGGCATTACGTTCAGCATTAACTTTGTCAAAATAGTGATTACAGGCCGCTTTAAAACGTTTCCAAATTTTATCACTGTCTTTTCTAGGCACGTGACCAATATGCTTCCAATCATTTTGGATTTTCTTCATCAATGGACTGACAGTGGCAAAATCGTCATTGTCTTTATTATCCTCTGCAATTTTAATCAGATCCAATTTCTTTTGTAAATTGGTGTATTGGTCTTTTTTTAAGTTTTTATAAAAAGAATTTTTCTTCTTGTTAAACACTCTTACGGCCGCCTTAAACTTTGCCCAAGTCGCTTCATTTACCTTGATCGGCACTTTTCCCGCGTTGAAAAAGTCGACTCTTAAACCTTCAATGACTTTTATTTTATTTTGCCAGGCTTGATGAGAACTCGAATTGTCTTGAGCCACCTCTTCTATTTTAGTGATGATAGCTTGTTTTTTCTCAAGATTGGCTTCGTGAGCTTTGTCAACATCGAGATAATAGGCTTGACGCTTTTCATGAATAGTTTTGGTTGCGTTACTAAAACGTTCCCAAATAGCTTCACGATGTTCTTTGTCAACAGGTCCTAAATCCTCCTTCCACATTTTATGGAGGACCTGTAATTCTCTAAATGCTCTGTTGGAATTGTCATCTTTTGCCAATTCTTCAGCACGAGCTATAATTTTTAATTTCTGATCAAGATTATGCTTAAAATCCATGTCGCGTAAATCGCGATTAAGATGTAAAAAGTCATAGAAAATTTCCACATGATGATGGTAAGTATTCCATGCATTATTGTATTTGTCTCTTGGAATTGGACCAGCTGTACGCCATTCCTCCTGTAAATCCTTAAAGTGCTTATAGGTCGTGTTGATATTTTCTTCAACATTAATTAGGCCTTTGATATCCTCAATAATGCGTAATCTGTTATCTAAATTGGTCTTGAGATTGGTCTCTAAGGTTTTGTAATAGGCATTCAGGTTGGTTTTATAATCTTTATAGAGCGAATTGAAATGTTTTTTTAACGGACTGGAGTAAAAGAAATCAATTTCATTGCCACCTTCGCTTAAAAACTCTTCTTTCCTTTCTTCAAGAATTTCTGAGAATTTAGAGTTAAACTCCGTTTTGATATCTTCCGCATGGGTTTTTATGGTTTGTACCTTTTTGGTTTTCAGCAAGGTTTCGAACTCAGCCGCCAATTGCTCCATATTCATGACAGAATAATCTTTTTCTTCTAGATTATGACGTTCCACATTACTTTCATCTTCAGCATCCTCAGCATTGGATTCTTCAATTTCATTCACAAAAGTATCTTTCTTTGGTGATGGTGCTGAATCTAAATTTGGCGAAGCTTTATCGGTTTTATTGTCAGACGATTCTTCAGAAGTTGTAGGTGCTAATTCTTTGACTTCTGGATTTTCAGGAGTAGTCTTTTGTGTAGTATCATCTCTATTTTCCGAGGAAACAGAGGTTTCAGTAGTTTCGTTTGAAGTGTTCTCTTTCGAATTTGAGTCTTGGGTTTCAGTTCCTGTTTTTTCAGGAATGAAGGCCTCATCTTTTATATTCTCGTTTCCATCTGCTCTATGCAGGTTATCTTTCTCTGACATTGTCATAAAATTAAAGTTCTTGCTGTTGTAAAGAAGTAAATATACTAACAACCCCTTAGATAACAAAGAGAAAGGAGGTTTTAGGTAATTTTTATTTAGTCCAGATGTCCCAAGCTTTTTCTGCTTGGTATTCCAGCATTTTCGAACCATTGCAGGTGGTAGCAC
>JBARDR010000673.1:0-2332 GCA_049795335.1 Gelidibacter sp.
TATCCTCAATGTTCCCAATACGGATAGCGAAAAGACCATTGACGATAATTTTAACTATTATACAGTTCAAAAAAGTGAAGGTTACTATCGCTTGAAAGTCAAACTGGGTCTGACTCAAGAACAGTTAGAAAAACTTAATCCTGAATTAAAGGTCGATGGATTAAAAGAAGGGATGGTTTTAAAAGTACCTCATAATGTAACGGTTGGCGATGCCATCTTAAAAGTTGAAGGAACAAATCTTTCTTCTAAATTAAAGAACTTAAAAACTAAGCAAATCGCGGTCATGTTGCCCTTCCGTTTGAGTAAAGTCAATTCAGATTCTGTTCAGCAAGCCAAAGATATGATCAAAACAGATCGGCGCTTATCTGTTTCGCTCGATTTTCAATCAGGCGTTTTAATGGCCGTGGATTCTGCAAAACAACTAGGGATTTCTACAAAATTGAAAGTCTTTGATACTGGAGATCAATTAGCTGAAGTAACAAAAATTTTAAATAGCAATGATTTTTCTAAGTACGATGCGGTTATTGGCCCACTCATGCCAAATGATTTAGATCGTGTAGCGAAAGCCTTGGAAAATGATAAGATTCCTGTAATATCTCCAATTAATAAAGCAACTCAATTGTATGAGAATGTTTTTCAAACTATTCCTGAGCCGGAGGTACTTGAAAAAGCGTTGATTCAGTTTGTGAAAGACGATCAATCACGACGAAATGTTGTCATTATTTCCGATAATTCCAATACAGCTCTCAGTAATCGGTTAAAATCAGAATTTCCAAATGCCAGACAAGTTTTTTCCAAGAAAAATAAGGAAGGACGGGATGCGTTTTATATCATGGCTACCGATTTAGGTGGAGCTTTTGTAACAGGTAGGAATTATGTGTTTTTGGAAACTGCCAATGAGGCTTTGGTGTCCAACGTAACTAGTATGCTTAATGGATTAAGTAATAAAAATCAAGAAATTATTTTGGTCACTACCAAATTAACTGACGCTTTTGATGGTGTAAATGTATCTAATTACCATCTCGCAAATTTACAATTCCATTATCCGTCCATAAATAAAAGTTTGAATTCAGATCAGCCAGATAGTTTTGTAAAGTCCTATAAAAAGAAATATGGTATTGAACCTAACAAATTTGCGGTAAGAGGTTTTGATCTGACTTTAGATGTTCTTTTACGTTTGGCTTCTGATGACGATTTATATAAGGCGTCCAACGGTTCAGTGGAAACACAATACACTGAAAATAAGTTTAGATATTCGAAAAAAACGAATGGTGGTTATATTAATGAAGCTATTTTTATTGTAAAATATACCCCTGAACTCACTATAGAAGAAGCAAAATTATGACATCAAAAGTAGTTTACCTAGGCGATTTAAGAACGGAATGTACACACGAGAAGTCAGGGAATTCGTTCATTACCGATGCGCCCACAGACAATAATGGCAAAGGATTGGCTTTCTCGCCAACGGATACTGTTGCTACTGGATTAGCAAGCTGCATGATGACCGTTATGGGGATTAAAGCTAGGGATATGGATGTAGATATGACAGGTACTACGGCTGAAGTCACTAAAACTATGTCTGCAAATCCAAGACGTATTTCGAAAATTGAGGTGGTTATGAATCTGCCGTTTATAGCAGATGATAGAACTAAAAAAATTCTAGAAAATACGGGATTGACATGTCCTGTATTTCAAAGTCTCCATCCAGACCTTGAAAAGGACATTACCTTCAACTGGGCTCAATAAAAAAAATATTAAAATCTTCGGGAATTCCGATTCCCACAAAACCTTAATAAACCTGTGTTAGAGCCGGATAAAAATTTTCTCATCAAATTAGCACATACTAAAATGCCTTATGGCAAATATGAAGGGCGATATCTTATTGAATTGCCTGAGTTTTATGTGGTATGGTATCATAACAAGGGGTTTCCCAAAGGACAATTAGGACTCATGTTGGCTCAAGTATATGAGTTAAAACTAAATGGATTAGAGGACTTAATCAGAGACATAAAAAAGCGGTATCCAAAGTAATTTTTTAACTTTAAAATTAAAATGGTTATCTCATGGCTGAAGAGCATATTGAAAAAAAATTCCAATTAAAACACCTTCCTTCATTATTTGTAAAAACCTTCAATGCCTGGAATAGCGATGATCCATGGCGTTTAAGTGCTGTTGTAGCGTACTATGCCGTGTTATCGTTGCCGGGACTTATTGTTATTTTAATCAATGTCGTGGGCAGTATCTGGGGACAGGAAATTGTTCAAGGACAATTGACCCGCCAAATTGCGTCAGTGTTAGGAGCGGATTCCGCAGATATTATTAAGTCTATGAT
>JBARDR010000674.1:0-1820 GCA_049795335.1 Gelidibacter sp.
CCCTTTTGGGAGCCGATACCTTTTCGGGCACCATTGCCGCCATACAAGTGCAAGTTTTTGATATGGATGCGGCAGATGCCTCTCCTTTGGAAACGGTGATGCTCAAAAACGACAAAATTGACGAAACCATTGTTTTACCCAATGTAGATGTAAATGATCCCCTTACAGCCGTAGCATTGATCATAAAAAGGGATGGTACCGATGAAACGCAGAATATTGTGGTTCCTGCTGGCCTCAATGAACTGCTTTTAAGAATAACCAATATTTCATAATCAACAGTTAACCATAAAAACATTTATTATGTTAATGTTATTTCCAACCATAAAAGTTCCGGGTTTAGACGATCTGGAAATTTTTCGCGACCATGAGAAGGAGGATCTTTTCTATGTGCTTAGAGGAAGACCCCGCATTGCCGAAGACAATGAAGGCAATCCACAACTGAGTTTCAATTTTTTTTCAAGAAATGCGGATATAGCCTATGCCAGTAGCGCTAATAAGGAGTTGGTGGAGACCCAATTAGGGCAAATGCTGTTCACTACAGATCTGTCAATTTCTGCTGAGGAGAACAAAAAAATTACGGATTACCTGGAGTCTGTACTTGTAAAACCGAATGTATCATTTACCCGACTCTATGCGAAGTTGCGCCCTGGAAGATCGGCATTTAAACCCACGGCCGGAAGCAATAAACCTGTTATTAAATTAGGAACTCCAAATACTTGGAAAGATGGTGTAGCCAGACTGGAAATTTTGGAGGGACTGGGAGAGACTTTCAAAAAACAATCAAGTTCGGAAGTAAAGCCTGCTTTGGTAGGCTCGAACGCCGCAGCATTTTATGCCACCTTTGGTATTGAGGGAAGTCAGCTGATGTTTGATGCATTAACCAAAGGTTATCAAGGAGATAAGGACAAAGGGAATTTAACTCCATTGCAGGCCATTGTAAGATACGAATTGACTGGTTTTGCTTTTATACCAAACCTGGAAATTACGGTAACAGCAAACAGCTCCCAGATTTTCTCTGCCATGGAATCCTATCAGGAAGATTACAGCAAATTTAGGCGTGGAGGCATCAAAACGGAAATAGGCTTTTTTACTTATAAAAGGACCGATAGCAGAAGTGTAACCGCCAGCAAGACCGATATCAGCAAAATGGTGGAGGAATTGATTGACCGAAAGGTGATTAACATTGAAATTACGGATTATGGTGATGTGGCGGCCAATAGCGAAGAAATGAAAGAGATGGAAACTAATTTGCGCACCTCCCTTATGGATATGATAATGCAAACTATTATCCCGAACTTTTTCCAGACCGCTTTTGTTGGTGATAAGGAGCAACCCACAGAGGAAGGCGATGAAGAGAAACCCAAGACTGGACCGAATCCGGATGTGGGCATATCTGCAGCAGAAAGAGACAGGCCCAATGTAGAAACACATTATTATTTTCAAAAAAATGTGGACAAAACAAAAGTTACCTCTTTAAATTTTCATTTTAAGAAAAACGGAACGGTTGAATTTCGAAGATATCCCAATGGTACCTTGACTAGCAATCTGACTCCCGACCAACTAAAATCGCTAGTAAAGGAAATTGACATCAGTAGTCCCAGGGTACAGATTTTGGAAGTACAAGTTGGGGTAAATGCTGATTTTACCACAGACAATATCCATAGCATTATTGTAAATATCAGTTATAGTCAAAGGGATGCGTCAAGCAATGTTGTTCGCGAAAATTCAAAATCCTTTTTATTTAAAACGGGGCAGGAAATTTACACCTTCCGAGTAACAATGGCTCGAAATGCCAAAGGAGAATTGATTGACTTTTATAA
>JBARDR010000675.1:0-2960 GCA_049795335.1 Gelidibacter sp.
GTATTGAACTCCTTTAGTGAGCATATTCCCGATTATTACTTCTGGTTTTCTTGATGCCATTCATATTATCAACTTATATATCAACCGGTCCAGTCACATGGTATTCATGTAGGGTCGTGCCGACCACACGTTCTTAGTTATTGTGTTTAGTATTTTATCTTATTTTTAATTTATCCGTTGTATAATCCGTTTTTAGTTCCATCATTTCTATAAAGTTAATAAACCCAATAGAATCTTGATTAATCAACGTTCTTTTAGAGTTCGATTTTATATACAAACATTTTATTGAACTAATGAATTTTATTTTAATTAATTCGTTCCAATAAAATATCTTTTTTGTTCCTTTCCAATTCGTAACAATAATTCGTGATTCATTAAATTCAACTCTATAATTATAATAAAACATAATTATTAATATTCCAGGAATTAAAAACATCGAAGAAACTAAAGGCGCAATAATTTTTTTCTCTTCATTCCAATTTAAAATCATAACATTAACTAAAATCATTCCGATAATACATATCATTCCAACAATTTTATAGGCTAAATTAGCTTTCAATGAATATCTACCAGTTATTTCCTTCTTTTGTCTTTCATTTGATTTAGTTTCAGAATACCAAATTAGAATTCCGGTTATTAGACTTATTAAAACACTTCCTATTAGGTTAATCAACATTTTTTGCGTCGTTTTGGGATATTAAACACACACGTGCATATATAATATTATAAGTGACATTCACATCAACTATATCACCCATGTTATTTCGTTTTATTCCCCCTCTAATGTAGCTGATTCATACAAAGAATCCAAAGCACTTTCTAAAGTTTCGTTGATTATCTTAAAAAACAACATATGGCCTCTAATACGAGTCACATTTTTTGGTGATATACACCCAACCAAAAGCCTAGTAGTCATTAATCAAAAAAGCCCTTCTTAAGGGCTTCAATGAGTTCTGTTTTTACGGATTTATGGGGTTGTGCAACGGTTACCAGTGTTGCCAACAGTACTTATTCCCACTTTTCTATTAATTCTAACACACCTTTTTTAATTCCGTTATAAAATTCTCCGTTTTTAAAATCAGGTATTATTTTTTCTTCAATTACTTTTTTACAAATTTCGTCAGTCAAAATCAGTTCAGTTCCAGTTCCAGTTGCAATTCCGATTTGTTTGCAAGGATTACAAACAACTATTGTCAAACCGTTATTTTTTTCGGCAGTTCCAACTCCCCAAGTTTGTCCTAAATCCGTTGCGAACCTTTGGATGTCGTTATATGGTTTTATGCTGTCAACTGTAACCACCACAATTTGTCTTGTCGTTTCAATATCGTAATCATAAAGAATTTTCGATAATTCAGCTCGTTGCGATTCCGTAAAAATTTGTCCGTAATCATTTATAATTCCAATTGGTTTTGGAATAGAACTTTTTTCCGTGTCCGAAAAATCAATTTCAGTTGTTGGTTTTTTAGTTTCCGTTTCTTGCGCATTTCCTTTGCAGGAAAGCAAATTTAAAGTCAAGAAAAGGATTAATATTTTAGTTCCGATTTTCATTTTTTGTATTGTTGGCAACGTCTCGTATAAACGCAGTAGCGGGATTTGCGCAGTGACTTTTCGGTTAATTACCGACCATAAATTTATAAAATTACTTTCGATGTTGCACTTACCCGCTATTGCGTTTATATATTGTTACCAGCTGGCATTCCTATCAGTTCATAATTTGTACTTCTTCCTCCTGCAGCTTCTTTTTGTAAGATTCCTTTGTTAATTAGGTCGTTTATGTCTCGAACAGCAGAATCTTTAGAGCATTTTGCAATCTTCGCCCATTTTGAAGACGTTAGTTTTCCATCAAATCCATTCATCATCTTATTTATCAATTTCCTTTGTCGGTCATTTATTGCCGTGTCTATATGTTTTTGCCAAAAGTTTGCTTTGAATAGAACTCTTGTCAAAACAGAATCTGTTGATTTTAAAGCATTAATCAAGCAGTTTAAAAACCAGATAATCCAAGCAGTTATGTCTAATTCACCTTTTTGGGTTTTCTCCAATATATCATAATATCCCTTTCTTTCCAATCGAATCTGAGCGGACATACTGTAGAAGCGTTGGTTACTTTTATCAGACTGGGCAAGAAGCATATCAGTTAATGCTCTTGTTATTCTGCCATTTCCATCTTCAAAAGGGTGTATAGTTACAAACCACAAATGTGCAATTGCAGCTTTAATTACTAAGTCAATTTCACTTTTGTTGAACCAATCTATAAACCTGGTCATTTCTTTTTCCACTAATTCAGACTCAGGTGCTTGAAAATGCACTTTCTCTTTTCCCATTGCTCCTGATACAACTTGCATAGGCCCCGTGGTATCTTTTCTCCAATCTGCAACGGTAATCTTATACATTCCACTTCTTCCAGTTGGGAATAGAGCGGCATGCCAATCAAAAATTCTATCAGCTGTTAAAGGGTCAAAGCATTTTTGTGTTGCATCAAGCATCATTTCAACAACTCCTTCTACATTTCTATCGGATTCAATTGCGCCTGCTATTTCCATTCCTAATCTACGTGCGATTGATGAACGAACTTGGTCAGGATTGAGAATTTCTCCTTCAATCTCTGATGATTTTATAACATCAAGTGTCAACGTATCAAGCAAAGCCTCATTTCTTAATTCGAAACCTAATGTTCCCATTTTTCCAAGAAGTCTGCCTTGCAAATTTCTTGCCTCACTTAGCAAATTCAAGAATTCGTTACTTTTCCAAATAAATTCAGGCCAATTGTTTTTTTGATGTATAAAAGATTTCATTCGATGCTGTATTTGCAACGAAAGTAACATTTATTCGTCGCAAATCAAAATTAATCGTTGCTTATTATGCATTAAATATCCATATTATTCGTTTTACTGTCGTTCTTTTTGCTTGCTGGTAACATCTGTATATATAACATATAAAACTAAGAGTGACGTATATAT
>JBARDR010000676.1:0-3666 GCA_049795335.1 Gelidibacter sp.
GTATAATCGTCTTACCTTTCATCGTTTAATTCAAGCGTTCATACATTTTATTGTTCACAAGGGATGGCAATCGATTAATTTTGAGATAATTAATAATTGTTCATCCCATGAAAAAATTAGTTTACCTTCTGTCAATTACGTTTTTTTTGACCAATTTTAGTAAGTTAAGTGCTCAAGAATCTGCTGAAAACCTACCAGCCGATTACAAGAAACGTAATGCGATTTATGATTATTCACACCCATTAAGTGATACCGATTCCATTCCTGATTTCGCGTCAAAAGAAAATCCAATAAAAATAACGGGAACTGTTTTTTTAAGTGACGGATTAACACCTGCAAAAGATGTTATTCTTTTTATCAATCAACCTGATGAGAATGGCAATTATGAAGTCATGACGCATATGAAAAAGCGTTATGTACATCACAGAGGATGGGTAAAAACTAATGCTGAAGGGCAATACACGTTTTATACATTTATACCAGGAGCAGACAGGATTAGCAGAGATTTAAAAGCGATTAACTTAACCATCAAAGAACCTAATCAGATGGAGTATGCAGGCAATGAATTTGTTTTTGATAATGATCCACGTCTTACGGAATCCTGTCGTAAAAGACTTGAGAAAAAAGGTGTAGATAATATTCTAAAACCAGTAAAAGAAGGCGCATTACTTGTGGCTACAAAGAATATTATTCTCGATTCCCATCGCGTTGAATTTGCAAAGAAATAAACAATTTGGAACTATGAAAAAATCCCACATTACGTGGGATTTTTTTTACTATTTCTTATTCTAATTGTTCAAATTATTAGCTTCCTTTTGCACGTTATGAGCTTCCTTTTGGACGCCATTTTTAAAGTCATCATATTTAGACTTCACTGTTGATTCGACATCATTATAGGTGTCTTTTACTTTTTGTCCAACATCATTCACTTTGGCGTGAAGTTCTTCTTTCTTTTCCGGAGATAGGTTTTTATATTTCCACCAGGCATATACGCCTGCTCCAATTCCTAATAAGGCCAAAAGCCCTGTTCCTTGTTGTTTTTTCATGTCTTTTGATTTTTATTAAAGATAATGAAATTTGATTTTAATCGAAAAGTTTAAGTCCACATTGTGATAATTTTAATACGTTATTATGATATTTTTAGAAAACGGAAAAGTTCTATTTTGTGTCCATCCTTTGATACTTGTGCCAACCAACCAAAGCAGCGGCAAGCGGCCAGTGAAATTATTGATCCATTGATTTAATTATATTTGCGAGTTTAAAATCCATAAAAATTCTTGAAAACAGCAGTTCAATTGATCCAAGCACAAGCATCTGATCTTGAAATTACTTATCTTGTGCACTTCTCTCAAACCTTATCTTGAAAAATTATGGCATTGGGATGAGGTACATCAGCGGACGATTCACAAGAAAAAATTCACGCCAGTAAAAACAAGTTTGATCAAATTTCATGAGCAAATCGTTGGATTTATGGTAGTATCTGAAAAAGATCAGGAGATTTATATAGAAAATCTATTGATCGGTCAATACTTTCAGAATTTAGGAATTGGAACCGAAGTCATGCAACGTATGATTCAAAAATCCATTTCAGAAAAAAAAGTAATTCGATTACAGGTTTTTAAGATCAATATAAAGGCGCAAAAGTTTTATGAAGATCTCGAATTTAAAAAAACCTCTGAAAACGAGTTTAATTTTGAAATGAAACGGTTCTTTTAGAATATCAAAAAGCATTCAAAACTATAGGATATTTCAAACTTCAAATCCTGTATCACATACATTCTATTTTGCTGATTTTAATTCCACTAAATGAATGTTGGCTGGTCCGTGAGCCGATTCATTGGAAATATAAAGATTACCATCGTCACTAAACGTCATGCCTTCTGGCTGTGGAAAGTTGATCTTATCCAATTTATAGACTATTTTTAAATGTCCTTCGGGATCAAGAATCATCAACTTAGGGCTTTTTCCATCAAGCACGTAAATCTCATTGGTTTTTGGATGCACTGCTATTTCGGATGGATTGAACGTTTTTTGCAGTTTCTTCATTCGGTAATCTTTTAAGGCCGCCGAAGTCATATCAATTTTATAGGCAGGCACATTGATATCTGTCTTTTTTGAGGTCAATGAAATCTTATAAATACCTTTAAAATCCGCACTCCAGTCTTTGTCCTTTGGAACTGTTAACAAACAATCATCCTTTACAGAATAGGTTAGGGATTCCATATTATTGGAAGCTTTAAAACCTGTGTGATAGGAACTTATCACTCTATCGGTGGCACGCCAATCTCTTACTTCATAAAGTAAACCGTCGCTTTGCATGATGTAGATATCATTGTTATGAAGCGCGATGCCTTCATAATCCCCATTACCTGCAAAAGGAATTTCTTCAACGATGGATTTTTCGTCTAAATCATAGATAAAAATGATCCCGTTTTCGTCCTGTACACAGGCCAGTGTATGGTTGTCCATCCAAGTAATACCACTTATTTCGTTTAATTGGGGAGGTAAGTCCCAAGTTTGAGAAATAGTATAGTTGACAATGCCTTCCGCCATTTGTGAAGGAGCCTGGCTTGCTTTTGAAAAACCTATGACGGCTATAGCTATTAAAATGGTGGCAAATAGACCTACAAAAAGATTGGATTTATTCATAATATGATGTTCTTATTCAAAGTTCTTATTTAAAACAAAAATCGATTAGGAATCCAGGCGCATTAGTTCTTTTTTAATATAGCTTTAATCTTCTAATGACCGTTCAGGCTCGACTTTTATAATTAGCTAATTCATGTATTTATTTTTAAGCAATAAACATCTTAAGATTTATAATCTTTTGAATATCAATATAAAAATAAACAAAAAGACCACATTGATTAAACTAAGAATTATTATTTTTGTAGTAAGCGTCACAAATGATCTTAAATTCCTAACTGATTACAGTTTTGCTTGCTTCTTTTAGTATCAAATAAAAACATAAAATCATGAAAAATTTAAAAGTAGCCGCGTTATTATTTTTTGCAACAGCAACAATAAGTGCACAAGACTTAAAGAACAGTGAAGTGCCTTCAAACCTTCAATCTGTTTTTAGCAAGGCGTATAGCAATGCAAAAGACATCGAATGGGAAAAGAAAGGCGACCACTTTAAAGTCGAATTTGAAATTAACAGAATGGATCACGATGTGTGGTATGATGCTCAAGGGAAAGTTTTGAAATCAAAAATAAAAATTTCAAAAAAAGAGTTGCCATCAGTCGTTGCCTCGGCGATTAAAACAAAGTATCCTGATTATAAAATTGATTCTGTGGAAGTCCAAGAACAAAATGACATTAAATCTTACGAGATAGAAATCGAAAAAGGTTGGAATGAGGAGCGAAAGCTTGTGATCGATAGTTCAGGTAAAATATTAAGAGATATTGAGGATTAAATATTTTAGAGTGGCGATTGTTAAAAGGGATTGGAACTTAGTTGCAATCCCTTTTTAATTTTGTCGATTTGGAGCTTTGCTGAAATCAGGCAGAGAAATCTTCCATGAGACCAATTCTATAGAAATAACATACATCATCTTCCTGACTTTTGAAAAACTGATCCTATCTGGAAATGCTTCTAGCTAAATTCTTAAAAGCACCTTTTTCAGCTCTTTTTTAATGAAAATGGCCAAAGAGGCTGCTCTCCAT
>JBARDR010000677.1:0-2161 GCA_049795335.1 Gelidibacter sp.
GGTCTCCCCTTTTGCAATGGCGTAATGATGATACCGTTGGGGTTTGCCTCTCCATTATTAAGATAATGGTTTTCCTTTTTTTCTTCAGCAATTTCTGGACTCCAACCAATGCCGTCAATAGAAAAGCTTGAGAGTTTTGTTTCAGCAATGCCCAAAGTTTTGAGGCACTGATTGTAGCGCTCTACCAATTTACCACTAATCGGGATGAGTTCGTCTCTAAATAAATGTGCTGCTTTTAGCTTTTCCATTAACTGGTTTCTAGTTTCTATGATGAACTTTATTTTTTATTAAGTCCTTCATTTCTGCATACTGTAATAAGATGATTGTTTTAGCATCTCGAATGTCTCCTGCTTCCATCATTTTGAGAGCTTTTGAAAACGGCAGTTCCAACACTTCAATTTCTTCATGTTCTCCCGCAACACCGCCGCCTGCATTGACTTTCATCAACTCGGAATAAGGCGCAACGAATAAATACATTCTCTCGGTTAAAGCTCCCGGCGACATATAAGCTTCCAGAACCTTTTTAATTTCTTTTATTTTATAACCTACTTCTTCCTCAACTTCTCTAATGATGGTCGATTCTGGCGATTCATTTTTATCAATGGCTCCAGCGCAGACTTCAATCGACATGGCTTCATCAGGATTCGTTTCGTAAATGGGCATCCGGAACTGTTTGGTCAAAATAACAGTCCCCTTTTCAATATTATATAACAAAACGCCTGAGCCATTTCCGCGATCATAACTTTCTCTGGATACGCGTTTCCATGTACCGTCTTTGAATTTATAATCATAATCAATCTGAAGCAAGGTTGCCCAAGCTTTAGAAAGGGTTTTATGGATGATATTTTTTATGTTTTCTGACATTCAAGGTTGTATTAATCGGTTGTTTTTTAGTATTCCTACTTCAATAAGCTACCTCCATAAGTGTGTTTTTTTCGCCATCAACTAAACTTTAAAAACCAACCTCTATTTCTCAAACTTTCTGCGCGCTTCCAATTCAACATGAAGCTGATTGACTCTTGAATCCACTTGACGTTTGAAATCAGTATCTGCAATCGTCGCCACATTATCAAGATAACGCACAACTTCCTGACGTCTGATTTCTGAAAAATTAAGGCCTTTCATATTGGCGCGCATCAATTCTTGAAGCATGTTAAACTTGGTGTCATAAGTCTGTTTAAAATAGACTTCAGGATTATCGAACCATGCCGTTTCCAAATCAAAATCAGTTAAACGCAACGAAATGGCCGATTGGATATTCCTGACATCACGTGATGAAAAGAATGGAAAAACCTCTTGGATTTCTTTATATAAATTAGCGTAAAAGTGATGTTCATTTGTTTGAAACTGCTTTTCAACTTTATCATAAACTGCATGGACTCGTTCTTCTGATGGCTTATCGACAGACTTCAGAATCTCTCCCATACTTTTTGCCAAACCTTGATCTTGAAGATAGTTATAACCGTTTGGATCTTTCATGTTTATAAAATCGGGCATCGTATCCTGCAACTTGCGCCACCATAAATGATCCTGATCCAAAAAGTCATGAGTCGTTCGAGCGCCGTCAATCTTGAAGCGTCCCTGAACTCTTGAAATCACGGCTTTATCCAACATTTCTGGTAAATTGGTAAATAATCCGATTGCGCTGTTGCCATAATTTACTGCATACGCGCCTTCCGTATATCTTAAAAACACACCAATCACTTCTTTAACTCCCGCAGAAACCCCTTGAGCGGTTCGCTCCTGAAGATTATTTTCGGCATCATCTATAGGCGCAAAAATCAATTTTGATGGGTCTTGCATGGGTTTCATCCATTCCACCATTTTCTCGGCAGAACCACCTTGAAAAGTGGAAATCAAAGTATCGGGCATCGGATGAAATAAAAACGGGATTTCTAAATGGTCGCAATGTTCTTTTAAACGTGTTGCGATGGCGGCAATGAGCATACTTTTTCCAGTTCCTGGTATGCCGTAGCCCATAAAGACTGGCATAAATCCGCCTAACTCTTGAAACGGATTCTTTTTTGACGTAAAATCGTAACTCAACATGCGCTCGGTTAAACGACGTGCAAAATGTTTCGCGTCCTTGTTACCGACAATTTGCTCAAACTTAACTTTGTTAAACGCGATGCTTTTAGTGGCACCTGCAAACACGTTATTC
>JBARDR010000678.1:0-2682 GCA_049795335.1 Gelidibacter sp.
CCTGAAAGGTCTAAATATGAATAACGATGGAACAAGATATAAAAATCAAAATAACCGATAGAGAAGGCGTTACCCATGAGGTTTTGGCACCTACTGATATGGCCATGAACCTGATGGAGGTCGTCAGAAGTTATGAACTAGCTCCTGAAGGAACCATCGGTATTTGTGGTGGAATGGCGATGTGTGCCTCTTGTCAATGCTATGTATTGAAGGATGCGGGGCTTCCAGAAATGCAGGACGATGAAGAAGCGATGCTATCAGAAGCTTTCTATGTAAAAGATAATTCAAGACTGAGCTGCCAAATTCCAATTACTTTAGAATTGGAAGGTTTGGAGGTGGAATTGGCTCCGGAGTCTTAAGGTAATTAATTGGTTAATCAGTTTCCTTGATAAAATAAAATAGAAAAAGCGAGCCTTTGCAGCTCGCTTTTTCTATTTTATCCTTAGAAGGATTAATGAAAACACTTTTGTCTATCACTCTTCTGTCGGAGTGGAATAATAAAATGAGGCTTAGGCTCTATTTAAAAGCATTTAAACCTGTAATATCCAATCCGGTGATCAACAAGTGGATATCGTGCGTGCCTTCATAGGTGATCACACTCTCAAGGTTCATGGAGTGACGCATGATGCTATATTCGCCAGTAATTCCCATGCCTCCGAGCATTTGACGAGCTTCACGAGCAATAGTAATCGCCATATCCACGTTATTGCGTTTGGCCATCGATATTTGCGCTGAGGTTGCTGTTCCGTTTTCTCTCATGACACCTAATCTCCAAGCTAATAATTGTGCTTTGGTGATTTCAGTAATCATTTCGGCCAATTTCTTTTGCTGTAACTGAAACTGCCCAATAGGTTTTCCAAATTGGATGCGTTCTTTACTGTATCTTAAAGCTGTGTCATAGCAGTCCATGGCAGCGCCAATGGCACCCCAAGCAATTCCATAACGAGCAGAATCCAAGCAACCCAATGGCGCGGCCAATCCAGACTTATTTGGTAGTAAGTTTTCTTTAGGGACTTTTACATTATCAAAAATAAGCTCTCCAGTTGAAGACGCTCTTAATGACCATTTATTATGAGTTTCAGGAGTTGTAAAGCCTTCCATGCCGCGTTCGACAATTAATCCGTGGATACGTCCATCTTCATTCTTAGCCCAAACTATGGCGATATCACAAAAAGGGGCGTTTGAAATCCACATTTTGGCACCATTTAAAAGATAATGGTCGCCCATATCCTTAAAGTTTGTAACCATACCGGCAGGATCACTGCCATAGTCAGGCTCGGTAAGACCAAAACTTCCCATCCATTCCCCACTGGCGAGTTTTGGTAGGTATTTTTGACGTTGTGCTTCGTTGCCGTATTGCCAAATAGGATACATCACTAATGACGACTGTACAGAAGCCGTACTTCTTACCCCAGAATCGCCACGTTCAATTTCTTGCATGATTAATCCGTAAGAAATTTGGTCTAGACCAGCACCACCATATTCAGCTGGAATGTATGGTCCAAAGGCCCCAATTTCGGCAAGTCCGTTGATGATCTGTTTAGGGAATTCAGCTTTTTGAGCGTAATCTTCTATGATAGGTGATACTTCACGTTTTACCCATTCTCTTGCAGCATCACGTACCAAACGATGTTCGTCATTTAGTAATTCGTCAATGTTGTAATAATCTGGGGCTTGAAACAAATCTGGCTTCATGTGTTGCTATTTTATAAATTGAAAAACAAAAATAGCGAAACCGTTTGCAGTGAACAATTATAAACTACATTTTGAGATAGAAATCTTTAGTTAATTCAATATAATCGTCTGTATATTGATGTCTTGCGGTTTCTATGATGAGTTCCTTGGGAATTATTATAGTTTCTTGAAAAGAAAACTCGATGAGGCTGCGTTTAATTTCTGAATGAGGCGTGCCTTTGACCCTTAAAAGGCGATTTGGAAAAAGATCTTCTTTGGAAGCTAATACGATAATTTCTTTTTCTTCTGAAATTGGAACGATTACAGAAAACCGTCCATTTTCAGAAAGTAATTTTGAAACACTTTCAATAAGGTGTCGAAACGGCATAGCATCTGTAAATCGTGCTAAATCGCGTTGCTTACTACTGCTTTTGTAGGTGTCGATGTAAAATGGGGGATTGGAAATGATGAGGTCGTATTTATCATCGATTTCATCCACAAACTCTTCTAAAGCGGCATGATAACAAAAAAGGCGATCTCCCCATGGCGAAGTTTCGAAATTATCAACACATTGTTCATAGGCATCATCATCAATTTCAATGGCGTCAATGAGTTCTGCGCCACTGCGCTGCGCTAACATCAAGGCTAAAACGCCGGTGCCGGCGCCGATATCTAAAATAGAATATGGATGAGCATCCACATCAGTCCATGCCCCAAGCAAGACGGAATCCGTGCCTATTTTCATGGCGCAACGGTCCTGGTTGATGGCGAAGTGTTTGAATCTGAATTTTTTTTCCATTAGAGTGAAAGTCCTTCCCTTTGGGAAAGATTTAGGATGAGCTTAAAGATATAGATCAATCAGTCCTTCTGGTGTTTCCAACAAAATAAGTCTATTTTCTTTATCTACTTTCTTAATAAACGCATCATTCATAGGGATCAAAATTTCAATGCCATCGCGGTCAATTTCGAAAAGTGCTTGAGCGGTGGAATCGTTAACCGATTTTACAA
>JBARDR010000679.1:0-2836 GCA_049795335.1 Gelidibacter sp.
TTTTACCTTTACACTTTTATAAATACGACTCCAATGCAGATGAACGCCTCTTAATTTTATAAGCTTTTAAAACAAAAATTTCCTTTTGAACCCACTTTAAAACAGAATATAGTGCTGGATCAGCTCTCAAATTTCGTTTTTGACACCAGTTCTAATCAATTATATCTCTTAAAGGGATTTGCCGGGACCGGAAAAACCAGTATTATCGGCACCTTGGTTTCAAATTTATGGCACATTAAAAAAAGTGCCGTATTAATGGCCCCGACAGGACGCGCTGCGAAGGTAATTTCTAATTATTCAGGAAAGGAAGCGTTTACCATACACAAAAAAATTTATTTCCCTAAAAAGGATAAAGGTGGTGGTGTTAAGTTTGTGATGCAACCTAATAAACATCGGGATACTATATTTATAGTTGATGAGGCCTCTATGATTCCGGATACACCTTCAGATTCAAGTTTATTTGAAAATGGGTCCTTATTAGATGATTTGATGCAATACGTTTATTCAGGACACAATTGCAAGTTATTACTTATTGGGGATAAAGCACAGCTGCCACCTGTTAAATCAGATTTGAGTCCGGCCTTGGACAGCATGCAACTCAATGTTAATTACAACAAAAATGTCATTTCCATGGAATTGGACGAAGTTGTACGGCAAGAACAGGATTCTGGAATTTTGATGAACGCTACCCATCTCCGAGAAGTTTTGGAAGGTGAATTTTTTGAATCTTTCAAATTTGATCTTAACGGGTTTTCAGATATTGTGCGATTAGTGGATGGCTATGAGATCATGGATGCCATAAATGACGGCTATTCCGATCAAGGCCATGAGGAAACGGCCATAATTGTAAGAAGCAACAAACGGGCTAACCTTTATAATAAGCAAATTAGAGAACGCATTTTAAACAATGAAAATGAACTCACGGTCGGCGATTTTTTAATGGTGGTTAAGAATAATTATTTCTGGGTCAAACCAACTTCCGAAGCCGGATTTATTGCCAATGGCGATATCATTCAGGTTTTGGAAATTTTTAGTATTCAGGATTTATACGGATTCCGATTTGCCGAAGTCAAAGTTCAAATGGTGGATTATCCAAAAATGGCACCTTTTGAAACCGTTTTGCTTCTGGATACCATTGAAGCTGAGTCACCCTCATTACCTTATGAAGAATCTAACCGATTGTATCAAGAAGTTCAAAAGGACTATGAAGATGAAACCTCTAATTATAGAAAGTTTTTAAAAATCAAAAACAACCAGCATTTTAACGCCTTACAAGTCAAGTTTTCTTATGCTATTACCTGTCACAAATCCCAAGGTGGACAGTGGCATACGGTTTTTGTAGAACAGCCTTATTTGCCCAACGGCATAGACAAGGATTATTTGAGATGGCTTTATACCGCCATAACGAGAGCAAAAGAGAAGTTGTATCTCATAGGTTTTCCTGAGGAGTTTTTTGAAAATCCATAGAAATCACTAAAATTAACAACAACAACAAAAATGGAAACCATCATCAGTATCTGCCTCGGCATAGGACTGGCTGCTTCAGTTGGGTTTAGAGTGTTCTTGCCCTTATTTGCGCTCAGTTTGGCGTCTTATTTTAACGTGTGGGAACTTAACGCGTCATGGCTCTGGATAGGAAGTATAACCGCCGTCATAACGTTTGGTGTGGCCACTTTAATTGAAATTCTTGGGTATTATATTCCTATAGTCGATAACTTATTGGATACGATTGCCATTCCGTTAGCAACTCTTGCCGGAACCGCAATCATGGTTTCTACGATGGTCGATTTAAGCCCCATGATCACCTGGACCTTGGCTATTATCGCTGGAGGCGGAACAGCTGCGACGATAAAAAGTGTTGCAGGAGCCTCTCGCATTACCTCAACAGTTTCAACCGCAGGATTTGGCAATCCGTTAGTATCAACCATTGAAACAGGTGCTTCCATGATCATTTCGGTCTTTGCCATTTTTTTGCCAATTGTTGCTTTCATCTTGGTTATATGTGTTTTGTTCATCATTTTTAAACTTTATAAAAAGATTAGACATACCAAATCATAAATACCTTAAATAGGATTAATTTTGGATAGATTTTTTTTGAACAACTATGAAGATAATTTCAATGATTCCGGCGCGTTACAGTGCCACACGTTTTCCAGCGAAACTGATGCAGGATTTGGCGGGTAAAACCGTTATTCTCAGAACTTACGAAGCTACCGTCGCTACAAATCTGTTTGATGAAGTGTATGTGGTGACCGATAGTGCCATCATTTATGATGAAATTGTGAACAATGGCGGTAAAGCTATCATGAGCATAAACGACCACCAGTCGGGCAGTGATCGTATTGCTGAAGCGGTTGAGAGTTTGGATGTCGATATTGTTGTCAATGTACAAGGGGATGAGCCTTTTACTGAACGCGAAAGTTTAGAGAAGCTTTTGAACGCTTTTAAAATTGACCATCAAAAAGAAATCGATCTAGCCTCCTTAATGGTGGAAATTCATGATTGGGACGAAATCAGCAATCCCAATACTGTAAAAGTCATTGTGGACCAGAATAATTTCGCACTCTATTTTTCAAGAAGTGTCATTCCATATCCAAGAGATAAGGAAGCTGGCGCACGTTATTTTAAGCACAAAGGGATTTATGCCTTTAGAAAACAAGCACTGCTTGATTTTTATAAGTTACCTATGCAGTTCATTGAGGCTTCTGAAAAGATAGAATGTATTCGTTATTTAGAATATGGCAAACGTATTAAAATGATTGAAACCAATGTTGAAGGTGTCGAAATTGACACTCCAGAAGATTTAGAACGCGCAAAACGTTTATGGAAATAGATT
>JBARDR010000680.1:0-2698 GCA_049795335.1 Gelidibacter sp.
GGATGGAGCCAAAAAAAATAACTTCTTGATCAAGATTTTTCTGGAAAATGAAAAGGATCAAGAAAACTTCATCAACCTGGCACAATTGACTCCTGAACGATTTGAACAATATATTGATTCTGCACGTACCAAACGTCTCGATGAATTTTTAGAGTTTTCTGACAAAAATCATCTTTCGGAACTTTTTAATAATGTTGCAGAAACAAGTATTAATTATGGTTATTTCAGTGCAAAGGAAATGTACCCTTTTGGATATTATGGCTACAGAAATTTAAGAAAATATCAAGATCTTCCGGCCACCTTTTATGACTACAGAAAGGATATTGATTATAACAATGCTGCCTTAAGCGATTATTTTATTTATAATCGCTTCCTCTATTCCCATTTTAACAATGTCGCGCTAAACGCGTTTTATAAAGATGCGCCTGTAGACACTATTTTCAACAGGCATTCCTTAATTTATAATTTGGAAAAATTAAAATTAATGGATGAGTATATTTCTAATGACACCATTAAAAACAAACTGCTTAAAAATACCACAAGAGATTTTATATCCAGGTGCGAGGATTCAACAGAGACTGCAAAGGTCATTGCATCCTATCTCGACAAAAGCACAAACCCTAAGGACAAGGCTTATATTAAAAGATTATCAGTAGCTTTAAAACAATTGAAACCTGGTAACATTATTCCTAACGTGGAATTGTTGAACTACGAAAATGAGCACTATAAATTAAGTGATCTGATTACCAAACCGACAGTTATTTACTTCTGGTCTTCCAATCTGAAAATTCACTATAAAAACAGTCATTTTAAATCGCAGGAATTGCGCAAAAAATATCCCAACATTGATTTTATTGCCATCAATATTAATGACAACGATAATAGGTATTGGAAAAAGACCCTAAACGAATTTAAGTTCACCACAAGTAATGAGTATCAATTTGCCAATCCAGATGACGGCAAGCAAACCTTGGCTATCAATACCATTTATAAAATGATCGTCGTTGATAAGGACATGCGTATTGTGGACTCCTACTATAACATGTTCCAAAGACAATTTGAAGATCTCCTTAAGGAATTAAATAAATAACAAAAGGCTCCAAATTGGAGCCTTTATCTTTTTAAATATATCAATCAGGAATTAGTTCCCTTTTTTGTAATCTTCCAAAAACTTCGCCAAACCAATATCCGTTAAGGGGTGGTTTAATAATCCAGTAATTGAACTCAAAGGCCCAGTCATAACATCGGCACCTAATTTTGCACAATCAATCACGTGCATGGTGTGACGCACAGAAGCTGCTAAGATTTCAGTCTCATAGCCGTAATTATCATAGATCATTCTAATTTCAGCAACAAGGTTAAGACCATCTGTAGAAATATCATCCAAACGACCAATGAAAGGAGACACATAAGTTGCTCCTGCTTTTGCAGCCAATAATGCCTGACCAGCAGAAAACACTAAAGTCATATTGGTTTTAATGCCTTTATCGCTAAAATATTTACACGCCTTTACACCATCTTTAATCATAGGTAACTTCACCACAATTTGCTCATGCAATTCAGCCAATGCTTCACCTTCCCGTACCATGCCTTCAAAATCTGTAGCAATAACCTCAGCACTCACGTCACCATCTACCAAATCGCAAATGTTTACATAATGCTTCATGATGTTGTCGGTACCCGTAATGCCTTCTTTAGCCATTAACGACGGATTAGTGGTTACACCATCTAAAATACCCATGTCTTGGGCTTCCTTAATTTGCTCTAAATTAGCAGTATCAATAAAAAATTTCATAAATAATAGTATAAATATAAGTTGTGTTTATCCCGAGGCTTCGGCTGCGCAAAGTTACGATTAATAACAAAATAGTGGAGTCAATTTTAATTAAAACATATCAACATCACAAATCGAAAATAAACCTATAATTTATAATGTTTCATCAACATTTGCTCATAGATTTTATCCGGCAAAATACGTTTTAATACAATGGAAAACTTCTGCATGAACTCCCCTACTTTATAATGAATTTTTGGATTTGACGTGTTGATGATTTTGTAAATCGCAGCGGCCATCAGCTGTGGATCCTTGCCGCCGCTCACATGTGCATCCATAAGATTCAAAGTGTCGCCATAAGGCTTTCTGTAAGGTGAATTTTCTAAGATGGGCGCGTGATAGCGACCTGCAGCAATATTAGTAGCAAAATCGCCAGGCGCCACATTAGTCATCTGAATGTTAAAATCCTTGATTTCCATTCGGAAAGCCTCCGTAAGCAATTCCAAAGCACCTTTGCTAGCACTGTAAACCCCTCTATATGGTAAGCCCATATAGCCTGCAATTGAAGTGACATTAACAATAAGTCCGGATTTTTGAGTTCTCATTTGTGGCAAAACCGCTTTGATGACGCGAATGGGTCCGAAGAAATTCGTTTCAAAATTACGTTGGATTTCAGCATCCGGGATTTCTTCAATAGGGCCAGTAATTCCTGCTCCAGCATTATTGATCAGCACATCCAAACGACCGCTTTCAGTGATGACCGTTTGAATCGCTTTTTCGATGGAGTCAGTATCAGCAACGTCCAGTTGAACTAACTTAAATTGACTGTTTGAATAACGCTCAGGGTTTCTGCTGGTACCATAAACGATAAATCCCTTTTGCGTCAAAAATTCGCCCACAGATTTACCTATTCCTGATGAACCT
>JBARDR010000681.1:0-2087 GCA_049795335.1 Gelidibacter sp.
GTTGGACACAGTTTGCCTGTCAGTTGCATCCAAAAATTTATTAAAAAGAACGTTTGTCTGGTAACTAATATCTCGGTGACTAATATATGCATTTGGTGTTTATTTTTTTGACGATTATCATTTTAAAACATTTCGGCAAGTATTCACAAGCCATCCAGGTTCGGCCGAGCTTTGGCGAATTTGTTCTGAAGGTGGTGCTTTAAAAAGACAACGATTTTGGCGAGATTGGATTTCGGGCGCAAAGGCAATCTTCGGCTTTTTAAAATGATAGGCAAAGTGTCGATCGAACGTCACACAAGAGTGAGCTTTTCTTTTTAGTTCGGGTGTGGGCGCAATGGCAGACAAAAACCACATTTGGCGGTGGCGCGCGGAACAAAAGAAAAAGGTTTTTTTGCTTTTCGCAAAAAAACTGGGCTTTGTTTTGTGGGGAGTTAGTTATTCTGTAGTTTCCTTTAAAATCCTTTCACATTGCAACTACATATTTTAATCATTACAATCCAATATTAGTTAATATGATTTTAAGTTTTCTATTTCTTTCGTTAAATCCTTTAATGTCCGTCTTGCAACACTTGTTCCAATCTCCAAGCGTTCAGCAATCTTTCGAGTGAACTTGGTTATCGTTGTATAAATCTATAGAGTGCCTTAAAACATTGTGTTCTTTTGGCTTTTGGATGGATAGCGTGATTCGCAGACTTTCCAATTTGTTAAGCTTGATTCCGCCCAGAACGTGGATTTCAAGATGTTTTGTTGTGTACTCGTAGCTGTTCGGGTTGGTGGTATCTAACATTGTTGAAAAGTATTTTTTAGAACATATAGTGTCCAAATGTATAAAATATGTTCTTATAAATCAAACAATATTTAATTTAGATAGATACTTTATGTTTTCTATATTTGTGCGATACTTGATTTAATCGATATATTTAGAACTTATGTTGTTTGCAGAACGCTTATTGGCCACTCGTAAAAAGATGAAGATGTCGCAGGATGAACTTGCCAAGCAGATTGGTGTGCACGCTCCCGTAATCGGTCGCTATGAACGTGACGAAGTAAAGCCGTCCATCGAGACCGCTTATAAGATTGCAAAAGCTCTGGAAGTGTCTTTGGACTATTTGACTGGATTGTCTGATTTGGAACTCAATGAGAGTGTCATAAACATTATCAATAACCTACAGGGTCTGAATGCCGATGACAAGGAACATATCTTCACGACCATCAATGCGCTCCTGCGCGATGCGAAGGCTCGGACTACTTACTCGCTTTAGGGCATAAAAAAACCACCTTGTTAAGAGGTGGTTTAAATAAATATTTTATCAGTTAATTAATACATACTAATACTATTGTGGATTTCTACTATCATTAAACCACTCATCTCCATTCCAATCAGGTTCAAATCCGCCTATTTTATCAATAACCAAATTTGGGTTATCAGAATGAAGAAAAAGAATTAGTTTTTGCTCCGCAAGCAACCAAGTCCAAGCAACATTAACAATAGCATCCAATACAGACTCACTAAAATCTTTTGACTGCTTATAGAATGAATCAAAGTGCTTAAATACAATAACTAACCCTTTGTTTTTTCTACTGAACTTATCATTTAAACAATCTTTTAATGCATCAATATTTTGTCCATAGTAATCTGGAAAATTAAACCCTTCTTGGATTTTCTTATGAACATTCTCCTTTGTCCAACCTATAGTTGATATTTCAATGATTTCATATCCAATTTTTTCCAGTTCTTCAATATCACTTTCTAATACATCTTGTGAAAAATATTTTACAATTGGCCCATTTCTTACAGTTAGCCAATCTTTATTTTCATCCTCATCATAACTTCTATTCCATTTCCAAGCCATAATATTCTGATTAATCTTTAAATTCTTTAAAACCTTTATAATGGTCTCTCGTATAATATGTTTTTCCATCGGAACCAACTACCATTCTCTCTTTACCTCTTGTAGCTCCTTGTTGTGGTGCTTTATTAATATCGTATTCTGTATAAGTTACTGGGTTTCCATTTGCATCTTTCTTTGGAAGAATTTGTCCTCCATCTCGTCCGTCATTAGTAAACTTTGTACCTCCTTCTGATG
>JBARDR010000682.1:0-2552 GCA_049795335.1 Gelidibacter sp.
GGATATAGACTTATTAAACAAAAAAGAATGGCAGATGCATTAGAAGTTTTTAAATTAAATGTTTACTTAAATCCAGCAAGTGCGAATGCTTTTGACAGTCTGGGGGAAATTTATGCTGAGATTGGTAATTCAGAATTAGCAATTAAAAACTATGAACAATCGCTTAAATTAAATCCTCACAATAGTAACGGACAAAATCAACTAAAAATGCTTAAAGCAAAGAGATAAAACTCTAATGCATTTGGACACAATATCCAATTTGACCCTCCCTTACGAACGGCGAACGTACTACATCGGTTTGGCAATATGGCGGGTTTAGCGCTTAATTCTATAGTTGTTCTTCGGTTAAAATTTGTGCGAAATTGAAATTTTGTGCTTCTAATAAACTTTAGCAATAAATTGAAACGCTGTGCTCCGAACGCCGCCCGAACGCAAAGCCCGAAACCGTTGGCCACAAGCTAAAAAAAATGAAGACCAAAAAATTATTGTTTTAGGAAAAATAACTGCATTGATTGATTCATTAATCATTGGAATAGTTGTTTTCCGGATATAGATTTATTGTAGTTGCGGGAATTACAAATCTGATAATGCTAATAGCAATTTTAGCTAAATCAAATTCTGACCCGAAAAATCGAAGAAGACTTTTAAAAACGGGCGGATTGATGCTTATGAATCTACCAGTAATGTTTATTTTCATCTGGATTTCATTAATTTTAATCGGGAATATGAGAATAACTTTTACAAACGCAACCAATAATAGTTTGACCGATATAAAAAATATTGACAGAAAACCGATAACCATCCTCTGAAAAATGAACAAAGAGAAGAATTATATAGAAATTAATCGACAATCTTGGAACAATAGAACCGATACACATTTGAAATCGGAATTTTATGACCTTAACAGTTTTATTAAAGGAAAAACTTCATTAAATAGTATTGAATTAGAATTACTTGGAGATTTAACGGGAAAAACGCTTTTACATTTACAGTGTCATTTCGGACAAGATACAATTTCTTTAAGCAGACTTGGAGCAGAAACTACGGGAGTGGATTTTTCAGACAAAGCCATCGAAAGTGCAAAACAGATTGCAAAAGATACAAACTCAAATGCAACCTTTATTTGTTGCGATATTTATGAGTTGCCAAATTATTTAGACAAACAATTTGACATTGTTTATACCAGTTATGGAACTATAGGCTGGTTACCTGATTTAGACAAATGGGCAAAAATCGTTTCCAAATTTCTAAAACCAAACGGACAATTCGTATTTGTTGAATTTCATCCAGTAGTTTGGATGTTCGACGACAATTTTGAAAAAATCCATTATAGATATTTTAATTCAGGTGGAATTGTGGAATCCGAAAGTGGAACATATGCAGACAAAAATGCAGATATAACGCAAGAATATGTCATGTGGAATCACGGCTTGAGCGAAGTAATTAATAACCTGATTAAAAACGGACTTGAAATAAATTCTCTTAATGAATACGATTATTCACCTTATGACTGTTTTAACAAGACCATAGAATTTGAGCCTAAAAAATATAGAATAGAACATTTGGAAAATAAGATTCCAATGGTTTATTCTATAGTAGCGGAAAAGAAAAACAACAGTTAACACCTTGTAAAAATAATTGCTAGTCCTATTTTAGGTGTTTATCCCACGCGACTATTGCACGAAACGTTGTGGTATATTTGGAGCGACCTCTCGCTATAAATTTCAACCATATAAAAATAATTTAAAATGAAAAAGAAACTGACCTTAATATTAATCGGAATAGCGTTTTTGAGCTGTTCATGTTCCAGTGATGATGATAACGGAAATCAAAACAGTTGTGATTTTGAAACTATAATAAGTGCGGAACAATATGTAAACGCACCTAATGACCAATTAGAAATTAATAGTTTAGCTATAAATGACAACTGTCTGAAAATTAATTTTAGTTCTGGAGGTTGTGATGGAAAGACGTGGGAATTAAGACTAATCGATTCCGGAGATATTATAAAATCAAATCCACCTCAAAGAAATTTAAGATTGTCTTTAAAAAATGTAGAATTATGCGAAGCATATATAACAAAAGAATTGACGTTTGACATTTCGAGGTTAAAAATTGATGGCAATCGAGTTCAATTAAACATTACAAATTCAGACGAAATCGTCTTATACGAATATTAAAAACGACACCACAACTATGCATATAATCAATGGCTTGTCCTCGCCTACTTGGAAATTGTTTGCGCCAGTTCGCTACGCTCGTTTCCTGCGGATTTTCCTCTGGTAAGTATCTGTTTGCAATTGTCCGTGACGAACCACGCCACTGCTCATAAACTAAAGTTAGCGGGCATTTTAGAACGACAGTCCCATAAAAAAAACAGACGACAAAAACATAAGTAAAAATATGACCAAAATAATTTTTGACAGTGGAATATCTCTTGACGGATTTTTCGCAGGAGATAACAGAAGTCCTAAAAATCCAATGGGTGGTGTTTCAGGACAAATTCATTCGTGGATGTTTAATCAAAAAGCTTTCTGGGAATACTTAGGATT
>JBARDR010000683.1:0-1742 GCA_049795335.1 Gelidibacter sp.
TCCTCGCGCAAAATAATTCGAAAGAACTAAAGGATATCTATGATTTTGATTATACCTATAAGCTTAAAATGACCAGCAATAAAGAAGATATTCAGTTTGATTATTTTCTAAAAACAGATGCCGAATATTTTGGTTTCGCTCTCCCTATGATGGGCAAAGATCAACAAGGCATGAACATGTTCACGGTCATGGACAACGAAAACCTGGTTACCGCCATGTTTATGGAAGTGATGGGCAAAAAAGTGGTGCAAAAAACGAAAATCAAACCCAGCGATTTTGACGCTGACAATAACGCTTCTGATTTTACCATTAAAGAAATAGGTTCCAAAACCATTTTGGGCTATAAATGCCAAGGTTTTATCATGGAAAACAAAGACAGTGAAATCACCTATTACATCACCGATGAAGCGCCCATAAGTTTTAACAAAATTTGGGACACTGGGAAGAACAAAATGCCAAAAGGATTTAATCCCTCTTGGATGAAAAAATATAGCGACGGTCTCATGATGGAAATGCACTATGTTGACAAAAAGAAATCTAAAAACAACATGACGATGACTTGCATCGCCCTTGAAAAGACAGACTTTTCAATTACACCTTCAAACTATGGCTCGATGCTAGGCGGTGTCTTTGGCAGTTAATCTCAGCTTTCGACCTAACAATCGTTTCCTAAAACAAAAAGGCATTTCACTCATTGATATGCCTTTTTTTTGCTCAATTAAAATTGAACGCACACTCCAATTCCTTATTTTTGAATGCATTCAAAACACATCTCATGAAACTAATTATTTACCTCCTGGCTTTAACTACCTCGTTCACTTCTGCTTTTTCGAGCCCAATTACAGCCCTAATCACTTTCGAAAATAATACTGATAATACGTCTATTAAAGGCGTATTATATATTACAGAAACCAATCAAAGTCTCCTAGTGAATGCGCTGGAGAATTTTACGGTTGAACTTCCTAAAAGTGGAAAATATCAGTTTAGATTTTATTCGGAAGATGTTTATGCTTTCACATCTTATCCATTAAGGATTACAGAACGGAAAAACGTGATAACCATTCGATTGGAAAACAAAACAGAAAAAGTAGCCTCAGCTCCAACCGTGAGGCGTTTTCCAAGGCAAGACATTTCCAGCTTTTCAACAGAACAACTTGAAGAAGGCCTCGCTTGGGGCACTATAAATTTTATAGTTCATGGATTAGTCGCCATCGATTCTGAAGCTGCAAATATTTTTAAGACCGCTTATGGCATAGGATTTACAAGTGAAAACTGCGTGGTCGATCCAATTTCGTTTAAAACAGCGATGCAAACCAACAAAAAAATAGAAACCTACTTAATTTCAAAATTTGGCCACGATTGGAAAAACAAACTTCCTGCAACACCTTTTGGCCTGCAATTAGACCGTTTTTAAATTATTGGCCCGTGTTGGAATATGAACCACGATGCGAGTACCTATTGGATTTTCCTGCGTATCATACAAATCCTCAATATCCATTTTATAATCTGTCGTAAACCCTTTGGAAAAATTAGCCAATCGCGCTTTTGTAATTGCTAAACCTACTGATTTTCTTTTGAGAACCCGACCATTATTAATTTGATCTGAAGCTTTTCTGCCAATGCCATTGTCAGTAATCGAAATGTTAATAAAATCAGTATTGACCTTATACACGCGTAATTCAATTTGTTTGTGTCCTTTTTTGGAAGAAAGTCCGTGCCATAATGCATTTTCAAGAAAAGGC
>JBARDR010000684.1:0-1566 GCA_049795335.1 Gelidibacter sp.
CATTGACATGGATTCGGTAACTAAAGTGCAGATTCCGCAGTTAGATAGCATCTTGAGACATAGCTTTGATTCCCTTCCCAAAATTTATCCCGCCATTAAGCGCAGTCAGCAAGTGGCTACTGAGTTCAGTTTGCCCGTCATTGTCCACATCAATTAATTGATTTTGAATTTAAGTCCCAGGGTAAAATCTGAAGAGAAATTGCCTTGATTTTCAAAGAAGATCGCAAAAAGCTGATTGTAACTTACATTCGCATACATAACAGAACTCAATCGTATATCGGCACCTACGCCGATGATGAGCGGGACATCAAAAGCCGTATCGTCAATATTTTGAGTGATGGTGTTGTTGGCAGAATCTTCAAAAATAACAGTCGCCTTGGTGAAATTTAAGGTTGCAAATTTGACATCGCCATAAAAGCTGATGGCAGAAATATTAATAAATCGATATCTATAACCTAAAGAAATCTCGGTAGTTTCATATTTGAAGGCGTCCTTTTCAGCGACATGACGTAATTGTAAATACCCTGAATGTTTTTTGTTCTTTCCAGTGAGCATTTCAAGTTCTCCTCCAAATACGGAAGATAGTATGTTTTTAGGATTGCCAACAAATGGACTGTTGGTAATCCCGCCAAAAACACCCAAACGGAGTTGGGCCTTAAATTTGGAGCGCTCTGAAGCGTATTCTGGACTTACAGACGCATTGTATTGGTCAATAAAATGAGCCAAATCGCGTAGGTTAAAATGCGTTTTTGAGGCGGTTAATGTGTTGTTGGTAAGCTGTGTTAAAGTTGACTTGTATTCTTCTTGAAAGGTGTTGTTAGCATTTTTAGTGTTGAGCAATTCCAAAAGTTGGTGGTCTTCCGTTTTTATAAAATAACGGTATTGGTTGTCAAAACTATTCCAAAGCAAATCAAGAGGACCTTCAATTGCAGATTTTAATTGAACAGATTGGCCATCAACCGTATAGGTTTCTTGGGAGCTCACCAGAAAAGCGCTAAATAAAAAAATCGTGATGAAGACAAATTTTTTCATGACACAGGATTCAGATGGTAAATTTACCGAAAATAAATTACAATAGCACTATTGTCTATAACTTCGACCTTTCCACTTATAACCCTTAAATACAGCTATAAACGCCACGTAAACACTGAAAAAGGGATAGTATAAGGACGCTAGTAAATAATATTTTAAATGGTTTTTCTGATCAAAGAAATGGGCTGCTTTTTGAATCAAAAGTAAATCGATGCTGAACTTTATGATGAAAATATATAAAAGTCCTTTTGGTGTCAAAATTCCGATGGCGAGCAATGCCAAACAGCAAATTAAAAGCGCATTTTGTAATAAAATGATAAATCCTGCAAGTTTCCCGAACAAGTTTTTATAAGCACTTGATTTTGCTGCCCAACGCACGCGCTGTTCAATCAGCTCTTTTCTTGAGGCTAGTGCTTTAGATAAAACAACGGCTTGTTTGCATTTCAAATACGCCACTTTGAGTGATTTATGTCGGGTTGCCTTTTCGAGGAAAAAAATATCATCGCCACTCGCTATTTCGGAGTTGCCTTGAAA
>JBARDR010000685.1:0-3042 GCA_049795335.1 Gelidibacter sp.
GGTTTGTTCAGGAGTCCAATCAATGTTTACAAACTGTTTTAACCAATTATAAGAAATCTTCATTTTTAGAGTATTATGCTTAGATGTTTTTTACTAAATTTCAGCAATTGAAATAATAGTAACGGACCGCTCTTGCTGTGTTATTTTAAATTCGGCGTAAAGATAATAATAGTATATAGTTATAGAAATGGTATATTATTTTATTTTCAAAGTTTTTTAGCCTTATTTTGACTGAGCAAAATAAGGCCCATATTCATTATGAAGCAACTATCCGTTATTATACTTGTTTTTTTATTTTTGTCCTGTAATAGAGATACTTCACAGAAAATGCCGCATGGTATGTATTTGGGACAACTTACCATCAATGATCAGGAAGAACTTCCTTTCAATTTTGAAGTTACCGCTGATAAGGCCTTGAAGATATTTAATGCTGACGAAGTTATTTTGGTGAACGATATCACCTATAAGAATGATTCGGTTTACATTAAGATACCTGTTTTTGAGGGGTTTATTGTGGTTAAATTAACAGAAGACGGGATGGTTGGTAGTTTTTTCAATGAAGACTTTGGGTCGAGATTGTCTTTTAAAGCTTTTTATAATTCCAATGCGCGCTTTAAGTTGACAGCACCTGCAGCAACTGATGTTTCCGGTAATTGGGAAGTCATGTTTAGTGCTGATTCTGACGAAAACACCTATCTGGCTAAGGGTGTTTTTGAACAGAAAGGACAAAAGCTAACCGGGACTTTTCAGACCAAAACTGGCGATTATCGGTACTTGGAAGGTGTTGTGAATGGCAATCAGCTTAAATTATCAACGTTTGATGGATCACATGCGTATTTGTTTGTTGCTACTGTGACGGATAGTACTATGAAAGGTACTTTCTTTTCAGGAAATACCTATGCCGAGCCGTTTGAAGCCAAACGAAATGATCTTTTTGAGTTGCCTGATGCTAACGCCCTTACTTTTTTAAAAGAAGGTTACGAGCGATTAGAATTCAGTTTTCCAAAATCAGATAGCACGATGGTGTCCTTGAATGATGCGCAATTTAAAGATAAGGTCGTAGTTGTTCAGATTATGGGAACTTGGTGTCCCAACTGTTTGGATGAAACCAAATATTTTTCTGAATACTATAATAACAATTCCCAAAAGGATATTGAATTTGTGGCTTTGGCCTTTGAGTATGCAAAAACAGAAGAAAAAGCATTTAAAAGCATCGCAGAACTAAAAAATAGAATTGGCATTGAATATCCGATAGTGTTGGCGCAATATGGAACCTCAAATAAGGCTGAGGCTCAAAAGAAATTGCCGATGTTGAATCATATACTGTCCTATCCAACCACTATTTATATTGATAAAACAGGAAAGGTTCGAAAGATTCATACGGGTTTTAGTGGTCCAGCTACTGGCGAAGCTTATGTTGATTTTAAGAACGAGTTTGAAAGTTTTATGGAAGAGCTTCTGGCGGAATAATTATTATAACTTTCAGGACCAACTTATTTCAATTTCAACTTCAATTTCACTCTTTACCCATGGATACTCTCGCTCTTTCCATATTATTTAATCAACTCACCTTCAAAATCCACCAATTCTTTCCAGCGTTGATCGACATCAACATCTTTCCCGTATTTGCGCGCGTAGGTAATAAAAAGCGTGTAGTGTCCTGCTTCGCTGACCATTAAATCATAATAGAATTTTGAAAGTTCAGGATCTTCGACGTGTTGATAGAGCATTTTAAAACGTTCACAACTCCGCGCTTCGATCATCGCAGAAAATAGCAATCTATCCACCATGCTCTGTAAACGACTGCCGCCTTTGTTCATAAACTTATAAAGCTCATTCACATAATTGTCTTTACGCTCCCTTCCTAAAGTATAACCTCTCTTTTTAATGATTTCGTGAACCATCTGAAAATGTTCGAGTTCCTCTCGGGCAAGTTCCAGTAAATCAGTGACCAAATCTGGATATTCTGAATTCTGAGTGATGATCGTAATCGCATTAGTGGCTGCTTTTTGCTCGCACCACGCGTGATCGGTCAAAATTTCTTCGATATTTTCTTCGGCAATGGCAGCCCAACGTGGATCTGTCTCTAATTTAAGGTGTAGCATTTTATTTTAATAAAAATTGAAATGATAAATATTCTAAAATAATTTTCGAAGATAGTGATATTTTAAGATGTGGTTAAAGCGTGAGCATTTATCGGAATATTGGGTACCGAACACACGAACGCTTAGATGATGTATGTGATTTTTTTAGAAAGCGTTATTAACTCTCATTTCTGTTGCTAAAATCTGCTCTACTGCTTTTCTATATTTAATAGGATTGTCAGCCTTTTTTATGGCTTTGTATGTTTTTTGTGGATTGGAGGTCGATTGCGAAAAGAATTCCCAAAACCCTAACATTTTCATTTTAATAGGGGTTGGGCCAGAAAGATATTCGTCGTATTGCTGGTAAATGGTGTCGTGAAATTCAGAGAAAATTGACCATCGGTTTTTTGGATATTCGGTCGTGTTCTTTTTTATCATGCTTGGCAAAAAAGGATCGGCAATTAAGCCACGGCCCATCATAAAATGATCGATTTGTGGAAACCGTTCTGCAATGGCTTTAAAAGCAGCAACGCTGGTGATGTCTCCGTTATAGTACAATTTGTGCTTGGTGCTCGTGATGCATTTTTCAAAAGCATCCAAATTTACCGGGCCTTTGTAGAGTTGCTTGCCAATTCTGGCGTGAATGGCAATGTTTTTAAGCGGGTATTGATCTAAAATAGGAAAGGCATCCAAAATTTCTTCTGGGTTATTGTAGCCCATTCTCATTTTCATGGACACCAGAATATCTGTTTCGTTATGCGCTTTGTGTAAAACTTCATTGATTCTGTTGGGATTGCAAATTAAGCCCGAGCCCATTCCCGATTTAGTGACCATAGGATAAGGGCAGCCTAAATTCCAATTCAATTCTTTATAGCCTAAACTTTGCACGTAATTGGCAACAAATATAAATTCGTCGGGATCGTTGGTGATGACTTGCGGAATGACTTCTAGAGTCGTG
>JBARDR010000686.1:0-1904 GCA_049795335.1 Gelidibacter sp.
AAGATGGAAGAACTATAATAAGTACTTTGAACATGAAAAAACAACTGTATAGTTCTTTTAGGACTATCAACTATATTTGTATAACTATAACAGGATTTAATCAATAATCTGTATAGCTATTTCAGGAGGGGTCACCTACAATTTTTACGCGCCTCTCCTCCGTGTCTCCTCCGTGTCTAGTCCGTGTCTAGTCCGTGTCAACCTCATGTCCAATATGAGTCTCCTAATCATACCAAAACTATTCCTATCAATTTACCATTTCCTACTGCTTTGAACGCCTTTTTTCGTTAATTATGTTAATAATGTCATCTGTCGCTCAAGTATAATCCACGAAACAATTACGGAAACACTTCAAATTTGAAATAGCTTCAACTCATTGTTTATGAAATTATTATATCTCCATAACAAACAGTTGAGTAATTTTGTAGGATCACCAATGTTTAATCAAAAAAACAAGAGCTATGGGTAAAATCTTAATTACAGGAGCAACAGGCCATTTAGGAACTGCGGTCATTAATCAACTGCTAAAGAACACAAATGCCAACACTATAGTGGCTTTAGCACGTGATGAAAACAAGGCAAAGTCTTTGAAAGAAAAAGGTGTGGAAATTCGCTTGGGAACTTTTGAAGACACCGCTTCGCTTGACATCGCCATGCAGGACATAGAAAAAGTTTTATTGATTTCTACGATAGACCCGAACCGTTTCCAACAACACAAAAATGTGGTGGACGCTGCAAAAAAAGTGGACGTTAAACTCATGGCATACACCAGTGTCACGCTTAAAGATTTAAGTACGTCCATGACGAAATCTTTGATGGAAAGTCATTTTCAAACCGAAGATTACATCAAAGCAAGCGGATTACCCTATGCGTTTTTGCGCAACACCATTTATGCCGATATGGTCCCCTTTTATGTGGGCGAAAACGTGTTTGAAACAGGGATTTATCTTCCCGCCGGAACCGGGAAAGTGCCTTTTGCCTTGCGTAGAGAAATGGGCGAAGCCACAGCCAACCTACTTTCGCAAACCGATCCGCATCAAAGCAAAATCTATGACATCACAAACACCAAGCTATATTCCTTTGAAGATGTGACCAAAGTGCTTTCTGAATTATCAGGGAAAACAATTACCTACACCAACGCCGATTTGGATACGTTCACAGAAATGTTGAAAACAAATCATGTACCTGAACTAGCTATTTTCATGTCTACTGCTTTCGTTACCGACTTCAAAAACCATCAGTACGAAAGAGTAACAAACGATCTGAAGAATTTGCTCGGCAGAAAACCTGCAACCTTGAAAGAAGCGCTGAAGGAGTTGTATAAGCTGTAAAAATTAAATGCGTTATGAATAACGACTTAAAATACTTCGACAGGCTCAACAATCTCCACTGGATCTTAAAATAGGCAATCATTATGGCCGAAGATGCCTGGAATTCTCAAAATCCCGAAAAAGTAACCATGGCCTATAGCTTAGATAGCGAATGACGCAATCGAGGCACAATTTCTTAAGGTCGCGAAGAAAGCGTTAGTTTTTTAGCCGACAAATGGATAAAGGAATTGCACTATAAATTAAAGAAAAACTATTGAGCGCATACACATATAAGCGAAACCGTCCGGCGTTGTTTCAATCGAAGGATGGTAGTCTAATTTTTTCACACCAAAGTGATTCATGGACTTTATTAAGTAGTATCATAAACCTAGATCGATGCCTAAGATATAAAAATCAAAAAACCTTCAGCTTTTTTAAACTGAAGGGTCTTTGTTCACATTTTTATGTACTAGTGTGATTTTATTGTTGACAGTGATAATCGGGCTTAATGAGCTTTATTCAATGAGTTCAAATCGCATCCAAACAAAAGCCTTTTCATCACTGGAAGTTCCTTTATTTCTAGCTCTTATAGGT
>JBARDR010000687.1:0-2056 GCA_049795335.1 Gelidibacter sp.
ATCCCAAAAAAGGACAAAAACTTCTTGATAGGTCATAAACTAAAATTTGAGGATAACACGTGTTAGGCTTCAAAAATAACATTTATAAATCAGAACTTAGTTATGAGTTTCATAAGAAATAACTGTGCGATATTTCTTTTTCCGCAACTTAACAACCTTAAACCATTGGAAATCGGAATATAAATAAAAGGTATTGCGAGCAACAGTTTTATTTATTAACTTACTGAACATTTAATTGTTAAAGCAATGGGAACTCTTAAAAAAGAAGACATTAACCAAGAGGTATTCGACCTATATGATGATTATGCCCACAACAAGCTTAACAGACGGCAGTTTGTTGAAAAGCTATCCTTATACGCCGTTGGCGGCCTTACTGTAGGGGCATTGTTAAGCTTCATGTCACCAGATTATGTGAGCACACTGCTGGTGAGCAAGGACGATCCCCGACTGGACTCTGGGTATATCCAATACGATTCTCCAAAAGGTGGCGGTACAATTAAAGCGTTAGTATCGACTCCAAAAGGCATCTCTGAAAAATTGCCTGGGGTCATTGTAGTTCATGAGAACCGCGGCTTGAACCCCTATATTGAAGATGTGGGAAGACAGACCGCTCTAGACGGATTTATAAGCATTGCTCCTGATGCTCTCACACCGCTTGGTGGCTATCCTGGCAACGATGATGCCGGGCGCGAACTCCAAAAGCAACGGGATCCCAACGCCATGCTTGAAGATTTTATAGCGGCATTTGAATATCTCAAAAATCACAAGGATTGTAACGGCAACATCGGCGTGGTTGGTTTCTGCTTTGGGGGATGGATCTCAAACATGATGGCCGTACGTGTGCCTGAACTGAAAGCGGCAGTACCATTTTATGGCGGACAACCTACTGCGGAAGAAACTGCACAAATTAAAGCACCCCTATTAATTCATTACGCCGAATTGGACACCCGAGTGAATGAAGGCTGGCCTGCGTATGAAAAGGCCCTAAAGGCAAACCAGGTAGACTATACAGTTTATTTTTATGAAGGAGTAAACCACGGATTTCATAACACGACCACCCCACGCTATGATAAGGCTGCTGCAGATCTCGCATGGCAACGAACGGTGGCGTTTTTCAAGGAGAAGTTGGTTTAATAGTGTTTAATGATAGAAATCTGAACTTCAGAAGTGATAAGCTAACAGATTTTAAAACACAACATTATTTATCTATTAATGATAAACAATCTCAATTCCATGTTGGTTATAGAAATTAGATTGAAACAATAAACACAAAAAATCCAGATAAATCAAAAGAGCATTCCGCTTAGCTTATTCAACTTTTTATTAAACAAAATATAGTTCAACTTCTCTAAAAAAATTGCAGGAATGTGACTTTTATCATATTTCAGCCCAATTAACTATCGTATCTTAACTGCAAGCATTTGGGATACATAACAAGGATTAAATAATAACGAAGAAAATCGTGAGGGACCAACTACACTCAGCTGCAGATTGATAAATTTTTAATGTATAAAAAGTACGTACACCATGGAAATCAAAGTAAAGCCACGTCCGTTTCAAATCAATATGCGGTAATTCACATAAAGCAATCAGAGATAGATTTTGGAACGTCTTCAAAAACGTCAGAAATACTGCCAAATCCTGCCGAACTCTTAGGTGCGTTTTCTGCCTGTATGCTGAAAAATGTGGAGCGCTTTTCTGATATGATGAAATTCACCTACATCAACGCTACTGTTGAAGTTAAAGCAACACGGCTTGGTAATCTACATATTGACCATTTACAGCAACGATACCAAATTGAATACAGATTTGCTTAAGAAGAACATTGAAAAATTTGGCACAATTTACAATACTGTAAAATTGTCTTGTAACATTTCAGGCACTATCAACACGATTGTTGATGTTTGATTGGTTACAAAAATTTCGGCTAGTGGCTCGACTAAATATTTTTATTGTGGAGTGGCCTAAAATTATAAAACTCGCCATTATAATAGATAAATATTAACCTTAAAAACAAAGACATGAAAGCATTAGTTTATCACGGAGAACATAAAAT
>JBARDR010000688.1:0-2457 GCA_049795335.1 Gelidibacter sp.
CTAAAATAATGAATATCCAAGATCTCATAAGGCCAACAATAAAAGCCTTAAAACCATATGCTTCGGCACGTGACGAATTTAAAGGCAGTAAAGACAATTTAACCTTTCTGGACGCCAATGAAAACCCTTTTGACAATGGTATCAATCGCTATCCTGATCCACAACAGGGCGAACTAAAAGCACTGATTTCTAAAATAAAAAAAGTGCCTTCTGGAAATATTCTTTTGGGAAATGGGAGTGATGAAGTACTGGATTTATTGATGAGAATGTTTTGCGAGCCGAATAAAGACAATATTTTAATCCTTCCGCCAACCTATGGCATGTATGAAGTATTAGCTAATATTAATGCTGTTGAAGTGTTTAAAACCAACCTGTCATCAGAATTGTTTCAACCAAAAACGACCGCTATTTTAGAGGCTGCAACTGCAAATAGTAAAATTCTTTTTTTATGCTCTCCAAACAATCCGACAGGAAATAGTTTTGAAGCTTCAAGTGTTGAATTTCTATTAAAAAATTTCAAAGGAATTGTAGTGGTCGATGAAGCCTATATCGATTTTTCGGAAGATGAAAGTTGGTTGTCAAGATTGAACGAGTTTCCAAATCTCGTGGTCACGCAAACCTTGTCTAAAGCTTATGGAATGGCAGGTATTCGTTTGGGAATGTGTTTCGCTTCCGCAGAAATTATAGCGACTTTGAACAAAATTAAACCTCCTTATAATATTAATGAATTGACACAACGGAAAGCTATTGAAGGATTAAATAAAATAGCACTTGTTGATTCCCAAATTACGTGTCTTTTAGAGGAAAGAGATGCTTTACTTAAAGCATTGGAAGATGTTGATTTTATAGAAAAAGTCTATCCCTCCGACGCTAATTTTGTAATGGTAAAGGTAGATGATGCCGATAAGCGCTATCAACAATTGATTGAAAAAGGCATTGTCATTCGCAATAGAACAACCCAGCCGTTATGTGAGAATTGCCTGCGATTGACCATTGGTACTAAAGAAGAAAACATAAACCTTATTGAAAATTTCAAAAAACTATAAAGATTAAATTTCATGAACAAAGTATTATTTATAGACCGTGACGGCACCATTATTCTTGAACCAAAAGATTACCAAATTGATAGCTTTGAAAAACTGGCTTTTTATCCGAAGGTATTTCAGTATTTAGGAAAAATCGCTAAAGAATTGGATTACGAAATTGTCATGGTCACCAATCAAGATGGGTTGGGCACGGACTCTTTCCCGGAAGACACCTTTTGGCCAGTTCATAATTTTATGTTAGAAACTTTTCAATCGGAAGGCATTCGTTTTAAGCATGAATTTATAGACCGCACTTTTGATGAGGACAATGCACCAACGCGTAAGCCCAGAACTGGATTGTTGAAGCAATTCTTTTCGGACGACTATGATTTGGAGAATTCGTATGTTATTGGCGACCGTTTGACCGATGTTGAATTGGCAAAAAACTTAGGTTCGAAAGCTGTTTTTATAAATAACCCAGTCTCTGACTTTATCGATGCCGAACAGGAAGCGCTGCAAGATTATATTGCCTTAGAAACAAATGATTGGGAACAGATTTATAATTTTTTGAAAGCAGAAGATCGTACCTCAAGCTTAGAACGCAATACCAATGAAACGAAAATCGCCATTAATCTCAATCTGGACGGCACCGGAAAAAGTAATATTGACACCGGAATTGCCTTTTTTGATCATATGCTCGATCAGATTGCACGTCACGGGCAATTGGATTTGGACATCAAAGTACAAGGGGATTTAGAAGTGGATGAACATCATACCATTGAAGATACAGGTATTGCTTTAGGTGAAGTATTTGCGAAAGCTTTGGGCAACAAGTTAGGAGTAGAACGCTACGGATTCTGTTTGCCAATGGACGATTGTTTAGCGCAAGTGGCCATCGATTTTGGCGGACGCAATTGGCTAGTTTGGGAAGCAGAATTTAAACGGGAAATGATTGGAAAAATGCCGACAGAAATGTTCTTTCATTTTTTCAAATCCTTTACAGACGGCGCTAGATGTAATTTAAATATCAGAGCAGAAGGCGAAAATGAACACCATAAAATTGAAGCCATTTTTAAAGCCTTTGCAAAGTCCATTAAAATGGCCATCAAACGCGATCTGGAAAAAATGATTTTGCCCTCCACAAAGGGAATGCTGTAATCCCATCCCAGCCTTCCCAAAGGGAATGAGTGGCTATGAAAGTCACGAAAGAATCAAAATATTTAAATATAAAATGGAATGTTTTCATTTGTGAGAATTCGTGAAATTAGTGTCAAAAAATATATGTAAATGAACATTGTAATCATTGACTACGGTGCAGGAAATACAAAAAGCGTTCAGTTCGCCTGCAACCGTTTAGGTTTTAATCCTCTTTTGAGTAATAATATAGAACATATTCAAGCAGCTGATAAAGTGATTTTCCCAGGTGTTGGAC
>JBARDR010000689.1:0-2422 GCA_049795335.1 Gelidibacter sp.
AAACACGACCGCAATCAATACCAACATGCCGTAAAAAAATGGCGTCTTTTCATTAGGTTAATCGTAAGTAACTATAAATGGCAGTAAAAAAATGACTGCAAAAAACACCTGAAAAGTCAGCACCAAAAATCGATCTATTTCATGATTTTTTCGCTGCAACACCAAGTAAAGGGCGTAGCTCAATGCAATAATCATACTATAAAACAAGTCCGTAATATTTCCCAGAGACAACAATAAACACGCTGTTCCACTTAGAATAACAGCGATCCATTGCAACTTAAAAAGCTTTTCCTTCAGAATCAAATAGGCCAAAACCATGGTCAATATAGGGCAAATTAAATACGCCAGGGAAGTGGCACTAACGCTCACATTATTCATGACATAAATATAAATGTACCAGTTGAGGGCCAAAAATAAGCCACTTAAGATATTGACAATGATGATGCGCTTCTTAACACTAGCACCCAAACTTTTAAACGTGTTTATGGTTGATTTCAATGTTTTAGGACGCAAAAACAACGAGACAAAAAGCATGATTCCTAAGGAACCCAAGGTACGGTAGCTCAAGATATCAAATGCCGAAAATGCATCGAGCGACTTTAACACAACACTAAAAAAGCCCCAAATGGTAAAGGCCGTAATTACTGCGATATAATATTTTGAGTTCATGGCAAAGGGTTTCAAATAAGCTGGCAAAGGTATTCTAAAAAATAAGGCAGTTCATGTTAAAGTAAATTAAATCGGTTTTATGGCATGATAATTACCGATTGAGCTAATAGCTTTGGACGGTTACCTGTAATTTGAAATTTTTAAGGAGATTTTAGTATCTGATAGATTCTTTAAAAACAAAATATTTATATAAAATCTACTATTGAAATTTCTATTCATTTTCAAAATATAGCATGCAAAAACTCTCAATCGAAGACATTATTTTAAAAATAGAAGCTCAGGAAATATTTCATGCCGTGGCCTCAGACTATTCGTTTATCATAAAAATAGACAATTATGTGCCTTATGCATGTGCAGCGGTTCATGATGGTCATCAATTCCGCAAAGAATTATGGAGTAAATGCCTTCATACCGAATATGAGCGTTGGTATGAGGAAGATCCCATGACCAAAAACATGATTAAATCGCATCCCATTGTCATTTCAGGATTGGACTCCCGGTTCGAATATGATCTTAACCGAGATCCTGAAAATGCGATTTATGAAGATGCTTGGGGAAAAAAACTTTGGAAAGAACCGTTGACTTCCAACGAAAAATCAAGAAGTCTTGAAAAACATCAAAATTTTTATAAAGTTGTTTTTGCCTTGATAAAAACTTTGGAGCTCCAATTTGGATGTTGCGTTGTTTATGATATGCACAGTTATAATTGGAAACGCTGGGATAGGGAAGTGCCCACTTGGAATTTAGGCACGTCTAACATCGATAACAACCGCTATGAAAACGCAGTGGAGGCCTGGCGAAAACAACTATCAGAAATTAAGTTGCCCCACGGAATTCCCACAACTGCCAAAGTCAATGACACCTTTCAAGGCAATGGCTATTTCTTGAAATTTATTACCAATAATTTTAATAACACTTTAGTTTTAGCTACCGAAGTAGCCAAAATTTATTGTGATGAGGACGATCAAATACTTTATCCCGAAGTTGTTGTCGCCATCAAAAAAGGTCTGAAAAAACAATTGCGTGACCACGCTTTAAATTTTTATAATATATACTCCATTTAAATGATTAAAGAACATGAAATAGCCGCCGAATTTGTTGAAACAATTTGCAAGAATCTCAGTGAAGATATTCCTGTAAACGCTGAATTGCCTAAAAAAGGTTTGTTGCATATCGATAAAATACTTCCATTTATTTGTGTTTACAGATATAAGGAACCTGATGTTTATTTTTCAAGGCTTCTTAAAACACAAGCCTCTTATTTGATTGTTGAAGAAAGCATCGATATTTCTCATCTCTTGGAAGCGATACGATTGATTACTTCTGAAAAATTTCAATCCTTTCTAATTATAGAATTTTGGCCCAATAAGGAAGCTCTAAAAAACCAATTTCACATCTACGGTCCTAAAGATAAATCCGTGGAAACCACAAATGCGCTGATCGAAGGCTTTAGTGAAATAAAAAAAACACTGTCCATTGTGAGTGCAAAAATTATTTACACAGAATTTAGGCACCCAAAACATTTAGCACCATTGTTAGATATCAATGCCTCTAAAAAATCCGGAACACTGGTTATCGGCATTTCAATTCCCGGCGTTTATCAAAACCCCGAAACCAATGAACTCTTTTCTTTGTTTTTCAGGAAATTCTACACCATTTTCTCCGAAACCGTAAAAAGAGCTGTTTACGAATTTATCAGAGTTCAAACTACGGACGCTTTTGAAAACTATCTGATGCTTGGCAAAACTCATAT
>JBARDR010000690.1:0-1952 GCA_049795335.1 Gelidibacter sp.
TGCGGAGATGCCTTCTCTTCCTTTAATGTGTTGGCAGTCTTCAAAAATATGGTATTTGTTTCCGGCAGACGTCCAGTATACATGATCATTATCAAAGTTGAGATCTTTTATAACGCTGGTTTGCTCGTTGATTTCTTTTGTATATTTTTCAATGGATGGCGGATTGAAATCTACCCCGGAAATACCAGCAATTAATAGTGCTACAACTGCAATTGAACCTGCAATTCCTTTTGTTTTTCCATTAACATCTTTGTTCATAAAGATAAGAATTACCAAAGGCAAAAATGCTAATACGCCCATAATGGCACCCAACTGATTTTGAACAAAAAACTTAGTCTTGTTTTGTTCAGAAGCAGGATCCAAACGATTGGCTTTTTTCCACAGCATGGACGCCGTTATGGATAAGGCAAGGATGGCAACAATCACAACGATTAACCAAACCAGGGTTTCATCGTGGATTAATTTGAAAATGGCAAATATCTGTCCAGCAATGGCAATGATCCAGGCCAAAAATGCGAAAAGACGTAACTGTTTTGCTTTGCCCTTGCTTTCAGGACTGGCTTCAAATACTTTTTGTTCTGACATAATTTTAGTTTTTTGTTGGTTGGAGGTCAAGTGGATGAGCAGGCACCTCAAATGTCGAGGCTCCGAACATTTCACTTTGGATTTTAAATATCAAATATAAGATAAGTTCGACTATTTTTTTAAATACTAACCCATTCATTTTCTAATCAACCAATTACAATAAAGCAAAGCACAAATTTAATCCATCTAATGACTGTCTTCTTTAGTGTATTTCAACTATCGATAATAGGCTGTGATTAATTGTTCACGGAGAACCTAAAACCCATCAATTCTTGATCATGGCATCGTTTTAAAGAATGCCTTTTGTCTATTCGTTATTCAAAAAGTCTGATTAATTTAAGAAGATGTGTTAATTTCGCAATTATAAATAGAAAGTGGAGTGCTATGAAGAACCAGAAGAAACACGCGATTACAATTTACATCGTCATGGCGGTGTTATTGATAGCATTACATTATGTGTTGGACTTAGAGTTTTTTGAGTCGTGGGGAAAATTGACGCCTTTCTTAAAGAAATTGACCCTCAGTTTATTTTTAATTACTTTAATATTTCTGATCAGTAAAATTATTGCCCGCGTAATAACGGTGCAAGCCCGCAGTGAAGGCGATCGCTATAATCTGTTGCGGATTATTAGGTTTCTTTCGATGGTATTCAGTCTCATCGTGGTTATTTCTTTTTTATTTAAGAGTCTTTATGCGGCGGCGCTTAGTGTTGGTTTATTTTCATTGGTCGTCGGTTTTGCGTTGCAGGCGCCCATCACTTCATTTATTGCCTGGATTTATTTGGTTTTTAGACGGTCGTATTTAGTGGGCGATCGTATTCAGGTCAAAGGGTTTCGGGGGGATGTAGTTGAAATAAGCTATCTGGATACGTCAATTTTAGAGTGCAGTGGCGATTATTTAGGCAACGATAGAATGAGCGGTAGAATCATTCGTTTTCCCAATAGCTTGATATTGAGAGAGGAAATCATTAATTATTCTGGCCCTCAAATTCCATTTATTTGGGATGAAACGGCCATTCAAGTGCTTTATACGACGGATTTAGAGTTTGTAGAAAAATGTCTGTTGGAGGCTGCTCACAAAGATTTTATGGAGCATTATCCACAGCGATCGGGTAAAGGTTCTGATCAATGGAAACCCGCGGTTTATTTTAGGATAAATACGAGGGCATGGATGGAAGCTGTAATTTCTTATCCAGTGGAGCCAATAGATACTACAGGTCGTCGCAATCGTATTTTGAGATATGCCTTGCCTTTGTTGAATGCGGCTCCAGATAAAGTTCAGTTTCCTGATACGCCGAAGCGATAATGCTTTAAATGAATTTTTTGCTTGTGCGGTTTTTTTGATGTCTAAAAGGTTTGACACGGATG
>JBARDR010000691.1:0-3891 GCA_049795335.1 Gelidibacter sp.
GACATGAGCGACAGTTATAACAGTCAAATGTTTCAAAAAAAATGTTCTAGCTATTTAAAAAACTTCAGAAGCAAAAACACCTCGTTTAAATTCCATTTAACACATAATAGACCGCCACACCACATAAGTAACTGATCAAAGCGACCAGCGAAATTTTCTTTAAATACCACATAAAGTCAATCCTGAATATGCCCATAATAGCAATACCTGCTGCCGAACCAATAATTAAAATGCTGCCGCCAGTTCCTGCACAATAGGCCAGTAATTCCCAGAATGGGTGGTCCACTGGATAAGTTTCTATGGAATACATTCCCATGGCACCCGCCACCATCGGCACATTATCGATAATAGAAGATAAAAGGCCAATCAGGACATTAACTGTATAAATGCTTTCAAAATTAGCGTCTAAAATGCCTGAAAGCTGTGCTAAATGTCCTGAGGTCTGTAAAGCCGCAACGGCGATTAAAATTCCTAAAAAGAATAAGATGCTTGTGGTATCCACATTCTGTAAGACTCCCGAAATTGATAAGGCCTTTTTGTGTGTATGCTCCTTATCCTTATGCAGAATTTCAGTTAAAATCCAAACAATACTCAACCCAAACAATATCCCCATAAACGGAGGTAAATGGGTTAAAGTTTTAAAAACGGGGACAAATAACAATACGCCCAAACCAACATAAAACACCAAGTATTTCTCAAAATGACTGACGTTAATTTCATCTTCATCCATAGATTCTTGATGATCCATATGAATAACTCCTTTCATTTTAAAACTAAAAATAATCAGCGGCACGAGAACAGCGACCATGCTAGGGATAAAGATATGGGTTATGATATTAAGCGCGGTAATCTGCCCTCCAATCCAGAGCATAATTGTTGTAATATCTCCAATAGGAGACCAAGCGCCACCAGCGTTGGCTGCAATAATCATCATCGATGCAAAAAGCCATAAATCGTTTTTATTTTTTACCATTTTTCTTAAAACTGCGGCCATAACAATGGCGGTTGTCAGATTATCCAACAAAGCCGATAGAAAAAATGTGATGAGAGTAAGCACCCAGAGTAAATGCGCCTTCTTGGTTATTTTAATTTTGTCCGTTATAATTGTGAATCCGCCGTGGGCATCCATTAATTCAACAATGGCCATGGCCCCCAATAAAAAGAATAGAATTTCTGAAATTTCTCCAATATGTTCCAATAATGCATCAGATAGAAATTGATAGGCCTTGATGGTGTCTAAATTTGGAAAAATGGTCTGATGTCCGAAAATTAGTAAGGTCCAGCACAAAACTCCCAACAGCAATGCGGTAGCAGTCTTGTTAATTTTGATATTGTGTTCTAAAGCGATGACTAAATACCCTAATACAAAAACAATTATAATGGCCGTGTACATGTTTTCACTATTTAATTAAGTTACTTATCCGTAGGTTTCATTTGTAAACGGTACTTTTTTATACCATGTGAAGCTAGAAATATTAAGTGCTGCCACTACTCAAAATTAAATGGGACACTCAAAATCAAATGCTACCTAAGTAGCATTCCTAGATTATAATTGAGTTTAATTTTGCCGCATGGGAAGATGTTAAAAAGTTGTAGAATTATGAGGCTTTTTTAAACTTATCATAAATCTACAAAAAAAACACTTGCTTAAATTAGTTAAAATCAGAACTAATTAAAAGGATAAAACAAGAGTTTATCCAATTGAATTTACATTTTTAATTATCTTGTAGTAAATCTAGACCTAATGTCTCATCTCATAGCTCCTTCAATTCTTTCGGGCGATTTTGCCAATCTGGGCAAGGACATAGAAATGCTCAATAATAGCAATGCCGATTGGATTCATGTGGACATTATGGACGGCGTTTTCGTTCCCAATATTTCCTTTGGTTGTCCTGTTATTAAGGCCATAAAAAAGCTAGCCAAAAAACCGCTTGATGTGCATTTAATGATCATAAAACCTGAGCGCTATATCCAGCGATTTAAGGAGGCCGGTGCCGATAACTTAATCGTTCACTTTGAAGCATGCCCTCACTTACACCGCACCATTCAATCCATTAAACAGGAAGGCATGCGAGCGGGCGTTGCGCTTAATCCCCATACAGCGGTCAACAATCTCGAAGCCATTATTCAGGATATAGATCATCTCATGATTATGTCGGTTAACCCGGGTTTCGGCGGACAGAAATTCATAGCACAGACCTATCAAAAAATTGAACTTGCCCGAAATTTGATTGTGAAAACGGGTGCCCATACAAAAATTGAAGTCGATGGCGGCGTGAATTTGACCAACGCTCCAAAGCTTATTGCGGCCGGTGCTCATATAATGGTAGCAGGTAGTTTTATTTTTGGTTCAGCCAATCCTATTGAAACGATTTGCGCTTTAAAAGAAATATCTTGAATCATTAAGAATTAGCATTCCTTAACGAATCATTTAATGCCCATAATTCCTTAATAGTTTTGTTAATGGTTATTTTGATTCGTAATAACTCATTGTCAGCATCAGGTGGGAATATTATAAATTATAAATCTCGCCTTATAAACCGTTCAAATATCTGAAGCCTATCTTTATAAGAACACTTCTACACGCGCAATTTTTATTGGAAAAGTTCCAAAGACACACACTACTATAAACCAAAATAAAATGGATCAAGACAAACTCATAGAAACTGCGCAAGCAATGGTTAGCGGTAATAGGGGCTTGATCGCCATGGACGAAAGCAATCCCACGTGCAATAAACGTTTTGCCGCTTTGGGAATACTCCAAACCCCAAAAATGCGTCTACTTTACCGCGAAATGCTCATCACAACTCCCGGACTTAACCAAGGTATCAACGCCGCGATATTATATGATGAGACTGTTCGGCAAAAACTTTCAGATGGGACACCATTCATTAAGGCAGTTAAAAACGCGAGCATTATCCCCGGAATTAAATTGGACATGGGTGCCAAAGACATGGCCGGTTTTCCGGGAGAAAAAATAACTGAAGGTCTGGACGGCTTACGAGAACGCTTAGCGGAATACAGTGAAATGGGGCTTCGCTTTGCTAAATGGCGTGCTGTAATTACTATTGACAACGGAATTCCCACACGACGCTGTATTGTAAATAACGCCATTATTTTAGCAGAATATGCAGCGCTTTGCCAAGAAGCAGGTTTAGTGCCAATCGTAGAACCAGAGGTTTTGATGGATGGGAAACATGATTTAAATAAGTGTTTTTCCGTCACTGAGCATGTATTACATACGGTTTTTGATCAATTGTACAAACAGCGCGTTTTAACCGAAGGCATCATTTTAAAACCCAACATGGTTTTGCCTGGTTCAAAGTGCCAAGACCAAAGCAACACCGACGAAATTGCTCATGCCACAGTGCAGTGCTTAATGCGAACCGTTCCCCCATCGGTGTCAGGAGTAGCATTTTTATCTGGCGGACAAACCTCACAACAGGCTTCCGAGCGTTTAAATGCCATGAATGCCTACTATAAATCGGAAATGCCATGGGCACTTACGTTCTCTTTTAGTCGCGCCCTGCAGTATCCTGCAATGGATATTTGGAATGGTATAGAAGAAAACTCTAAAAAGGCTCAAAAAGCATTGCATCATCGTACTATTTGCAACCGTTTTGCCTGCTCTGGAGAATATTCTGAAATGCTTGAAAAATCTAATTCATCAGAAAACGCAACTGACTTAGAGTTTTTGTAACGTTTAAAATTTTATTCAAAAAACAAGAAAAAATGAAAAATACAGATAAAAAATCCGATAAGCAAAAACCATCGGATAGTAAAAAAAATAGTCCAGCAAAAGATAAATCAGAAAACCAAGATTTTCCAGGTTATCCACATTATCCTCCTTCCGAAGATATTTTTAACACTGAAAAAGAAGTCGATTTAGAT
>JBARDR010000692.1:0-3657 GCA_049795335.1 Gelidibacter sp.
GCATTGACCGAGATATACTCATAACCTGAGGTGGCTGAAGATGGCAAATCCATAGTTTGATCGTCAACATCTTCACGATACACGGTAAAGTCAGCTCTTAAGCGATTTTTGAAAAATGCTAAATCCACACCAAATTCAAAACCTGTTTTGGATTGGTAGGTTAAATTTGGATTTGGCGCTGCAAGGTTTTTGACATTGACAATGCTATGCCCATTAAAAGATGGCAATACCGTGTAATTTAGAGCGTTTTTGTAAGCGCCCGGAGCATTGGAAACCTGTGCCCAAGACGCTCTAAATTTACCATAAGAAAACCTTTCATTGGCAGCATTAAAAGCATCAGAAAACACAAACCCCAAAGATGCTGCTGGGTAAAAAGCAGCATCATTAATGACGCTGAACCAATCGTTTCGTCCTGTAAATTCAGCAAACAAATAGCCCTTATAATCAAATTTAGCCGATCCAAACACCGAGTTTGTTCTGGTCTTTATTTCAGATGGTGCATTTTCGGTTTGCACTGCAAAATTACTGATATAGGCTACGCCGGGTTCAATAATATTGGTGCCGAATCTTGAGTTTTGTTCTCTAAAAGCATCTCTTCTATTCAATCCTACAAGACTAGAAAAAGTTAAATGCTCCGCTAATTTTATATTTTCGATGTTAAATATCAAATCGGTATTAAGCTCGGACACATTGATATTATCCAAACCTAAATAACCATCAGCACGACCTGGCCACGTATGACCACTTCCCATAAAATCCTTTGCATTGAAGGTATAAGTGTCAATCCCTGTTCTAAAATTAACACCTAACCAGGAGTTCACTTGATACGAAGCACTTAAATACCCAATGAAACGATCTTTGCTGGTTTCACTTTTGTTTTCATTTAATACGTAATAAGGATTTAATAGATAATCGTTATTATTCCAGCGATAGATTGTGCCATCTTCGGCTTTATAATTTTTAAGCCATGCCTGATCAATATTTGGTGCTAAACCACTTAAGGAATAACCTAGGTTATTTGGAGAATCCCCTAGGTCTGGTCTATTTTTGGCACTTTCAGTTATATAATTGGCCTTTGCATCAAACGTAAATTTATCCGTTTTTAAAGTTCCGTTTAAATTGAAACTGTTTCGCTCCAATCCTGCTTTTGGAATCACATCTTCATTCTTGACATTATTATAACTGAATCTTAAAAAAGCGCTTTCACTTCCCCCTGACAAGGACACGCCATTATTTGTCGTGTAGCCCGTTCTAAAAAAATCACTAGCATTATTCGCTCTTTCGTAGGGTTTCGTAGAGCCATCGAATATCATAACCGTCTGCCCCACACTATTTGAGAATTTTGGTCCCCAAGCACTCGTGGTATAGCCATAAACTTCAGATGGCCCACGATTAATATTTGGCAATTGACCATTTGTCCCGCTACCGTAGTCCGCTTGAAAGTCCTTATAATTGACATTAACATAATCGAGGCTTATTCCAGTATTGAGTTCTACTTGAAGCTTGCCCTGCCTTCCTTTTTTAGTGGTTATCAAAATTACACCATTCAATGCTCGTGATCCATAAAGAGCAGCCGCAGCCGCCCCTTTTAATACCGACAGACTTTCAATATCATTAGGATTGATGCTGGAAATACCATCCCCATCATCTCTTCCCCCAAACCATTGACTGTTGGCATCATTTTCATTGGAAAGTCCCGTGTTATCAATAGGTATTCCATCTACCACATACAACGGCTGATTGTTTTCTCCAATGCTCGATATCCCACGAATAATAACTCTGGTAGAACCACCAGCACCTGTTGCCGGCATAGACACATCTACACCAGACACTTTACCCGAAAGAGCTGAAGCCACATTGGTTGTAATTACCCTGTCCAAATCATCTCCTTGAACTTCTTGCACAGCATAGCCCAATTCTTTCTTTTGTCTTTTAATTCCCAGTGCGGTCACCACAACCTCGCTTAACGACTCCACATCTTCTTGTAAAGCGACATTAATAATAGGGCCTGAACCAACGGTTACACTTTCTATTTTCATACCTAAATATGAAAATTTAAGAATATCCCCAACTTTAGCTTTTAATGAATAATCCCCATCTAAATTGGTTTGAACGCCATTGGATGTACCTTCTACTGTCACATTAACTCCAATAAGCGGAAGTCCATCTGCTTGCGAAGTAACAGTTCCCTTTATTTCTTTGTCTTGCGCCGATACTATTTGTATGGTTAATAAGAAAAGAGAAAACAAGAAAAGTTTTCGTAAATTTTGTTTCATAATTTAGTTATTTCATTTTTTTTAGTTACACCAAACTATCCAATATCTAAATTATTTTAAAAGAATTTATATGAACGACATGGTTTTGCCAATAGACGGCATAAAAAACTCTACGAACAATTTTAACATCAAGTATTTAGCTTATTTTTTATCAATTATTCAATAACCCAACAGAAGCCAATCATTATTAGCAGCTTTCTACCTAAAAAGTAAGAATAAATATACACATGATTTTATCATGACATATAGAAATAGCACTGTTTTCAATCCAATTTAAACCGCGGAAAGACTGGAGTCTTTATTTTTCCGTAAAAAGGTATCATGTTTTGGCATTTCCTGAAGTAGAAAATCATAAACAAAAATTCACCCCATGGCTCTACAAGTTTTGATAATTAGAAGGAACAGTAAAGTTTTAAACAGGGATTTGGAGTCAAAATGTCCTCAAATGGGATCATTGATTGAATTCGCACGCAGCTACTGAGGCATTATTAAAAGGTAGATTTAAGAAAATTTGATAGTCAAAACTTTGCTCTAATCTTGTATATCCTCATTATTAAAAATACGCTCACGAGCTTCCTTTATATAATTTCGACCAATTGGAATTTTTCTACCGCCAATTTCGACAATATTTCCTTCCACAGATTTAATTTTATTCACAGAAATACTGTAGGACCGATGAATTCTGATAAAGTTGAATGGTGCTAATTCCTCAGAAATTGTCGTCAACGATTTATGTACAACATAATCACCAAGCGTAGTTATGACTTTAATATAATCTTTGAGACTCTCTATATATAAAATCTCGCTCAAATTAACTTTTATTAATTTTTTATTAACTTTTAAAAAAATATGGGATTCTTGCTGAACGTTCACTTCGGGAATTGGATTATTTACATAAACGCGTTGATAAACTTTATTTATGGTTTTTAAAAAACGGTTAAACGGAATCGGTTTCACCAAATAATCCAAAACATCCAGTTCGTAGCTCTTTACAGCAAATTCCCGATATGCTGTGGTAATTACAATAAATGGTTTATAGCTTAAGTTTTCTATAAAGGTAAAACCACTCAAGTGAGGCATATTAATATCTAAAAAAACGACATCAATCTTTTCCTTCTCCAACAGACCATACGCTTTTAATGGATTAGTATATGTCGCCACAACGTCGATTTGATCAAAATTCTTTAGATGATCTTCTATAACATTTATAGCTAAGGCTTCATCATCTATGATAACACATTTAATTTTCATCGGACAGGGATTTTTAAAAACAAATGATACATATTTTCTTTTATACTGGTTTTCAAGATATAATCATTAGCAAACAACAAGCTTAAACGACGCTTGGAATTAACGATTCCAATACCATCCATATTGGTAG
>JBARDR010000693.1:0-10074 GCA_049795335.1 Gelidibacter sp.
AACAAAAAGCTCTTCACTTAAGGCTGATGCTTGGCATCATAGAAGTGATGCCATAACCTCGGTCATGGCTTTTATAGGAATTTCCATTGCCATTATATTTGGGAAAGGTTATGAAAACGCCGATGATTGGGCTGCTCTTTTTGCTTCGGGCTTTATCTTATTTAATAGCTATTTAATTTTAAGACCAGCGTTAGGCGAGGTGATGGATGAACAGCTTTACGATGACCTGATCATGGAAATTAGGGAAAAATCCATCGAGGTACAGGGGGTTATGGGTACTGAAAAATGTTTTGTTCGAAAAGCGGGCATGAAATTTAATGTCGATTTGCACGCTATTGTGGATGGCGAAATTTCAGTAAAAGTCGGACACGATATTGCACATCAATTAAAAGATTATTTACGACAACATATACCAAGCTTAGGACACGTGCTCATTCATATTGAACCAAACGAATAAGGGTTAAACCCAAAGCCAAAGCCAAAAAAACCAAATTGGAACAAATCCCTTAAATATACTCACATGGCGAAACCTAAAGGTCAAAAAAAAACCAAGAATAAGGCCAAGCACACCAAGCTTCTTAATCGAAAAATAAATAAACAAAAAGCTGAAGAGGAACTTCGAAAAGAACGGCTTAGAGCAATTATTAAAAAGGCAAAAGAGCAGTGATGAGATAATGATTAACGGCATCTTTGGAAAGCGCTTTCATAAAATATATTAATTTCGAATTGATGAGGTGAAAAAATCAATGAAAAAAATCAACAGAACTAATAGCCCCTTGATGAATCTGCGTTTTTCACATACAAATTTACAGTTTGCCTGTGTTTTCCAGAATTCAATAAAGGGATTCCATCAACGTAGATGAATTTAAATTCAGCGTCAATTCCTAAATGGGCCTTAAATTCGTTCACTAATTGCAATTCTTTTGTAAAACCACTAGGACAGTTAATTTTAAATACATAAGATTTCTCTCCAACTTGTAGTAGTTGAAACTGTTCTATTTCCAAATAGTTCCAAAGGGTGGTGGGGACGATGTACGTAGATGTTATTTCTCCAGAGGTATTAAATATAATGTCTGCCTTACGACCTTGAACAGTGGTGAGGTAAGTTTTTCCATCATGCTTAATTTTAATGCCCATATCTCCGGTATCGTACCTAATTATAGGCGTGGCAAAATTGTATAGATCTGTTAAAACAATACGGCCGAGGAAGCCATCTTCAAGTGGTTCATCCTGATTTGGATGGAGAATTTCGACAAAATAACTAGCGGTATTTACTAGGAAGTTGTCACCATCAATTTCTTGCTGAGCGATAATACCATTTTCTAGATTACTATACCTCGAAACAACGTGACATTTAAATAATTTTTGGAGTTTCCTGCGTGTCACACTTGAAAGTCCTTCTGCCATAGTAATTACTCCTGAAAATTTACAGTGCAAATCATTTATATGATGCTTTTCACAATACCTAATGATTTGCTCCAAGGCTGAAACATACCCTAAAACAACATGTACTTGGTGCGTTTTGTGTTTGAATTCCTCTATTAGTTTTTTAATCTTTGTGTCCGTTAGATTCTTAACATCTATTGTCGAAATATTTTGCAATTTATAACGCAAGGAGTGGTGCATCTTTTCCTTAATCCAGATCTTTAAATAAACCAATTTATTTCCTAAATGATAGCCACCTTTATTTCCAAAATAGAGAGTGTCTGCATAATTTCGTGATTTTTTATTTTTATCCTGATATATTGTAAAGGGGGTGCCTGTTGATCCAGATGTTGTTATTTTAATTAATTCCTTTTCGCTAAAATTGAGCGCTCTGAATTCTCTAAAATTTGATCTAATTATAGACTTATTAACTATTGGAAGGTCGTTCAGGTTTTTGAAAGCAATAGTTCTATAATATGGGACATTTTTCCTAACATGTAAGAGTAAATGATCCAAAGCTATTGAGGGCAGGTCATTCTTGGACTCAATATGATCTTTGATGTCAATATAATGGCAGCCAATTTTTGAACCATCAAGACACTCTTTGATCTCAAATGAAATTTTTGTAATGTTCATGATATTAATTTTGACAGTTAATAGGATTCATTTAAATAATGGATCTTAAATACCTATAAATACATTTTGATCAATTAAATATCTTATGTCTTAGCCAAAAAAATCTCTTTCCACCTAGTTTGATCCTGTTGTTGAAGGCGGTTTATATTCCCATTTCAGTTGCAAATTCGCTACCTTACTCATATGACCTTATTTCTCCAAATTTACCGTAAAAATTAATCCCTTCACTTGCTTATGAAGCCATGAGATAATTATTCTAGTAATGTTCGTTCTGGTTAGACGGTCGCTTTATAGTTTTAGAACCAAAAAAATGGTTCTCTTAACGCGAATAGATCCTTAGTCAATACCTTTATTGAGGCCAAGACCGCATCCCTAAGAGTTATTCTTCTCAATTTTATATAATGAAGAAAATGTTCCTCAGGAGGTCTTTAAGTGTTTTGTAGGGGGTTGTTGTAACATAAAGATAGAGAATTTTATGCAATAAAGAGGAAATATTGATGGAATTCTTACCGATAAATAATCGCTCTATTATATAAGAATTTTGCAATTACGTATTCAATTATCTTTCAAATTTTTAATACTAAGGCTTTAATATTCTATGGGCGTGAAAACTCTAAATTTTTAACCTCTTTTGATGTGGATTGGGATGGAAGCCGCTCTCTTTTATTACAAAAGCTCTAAAATCCGTTCCAGAGCCATGCCTCTTGAGCCTTTAATCAGCAGGAATGAATCTTTTAAAGTATGATTTTGAAGATATAATTTTAAATCGTCGAAAGTCTCATGCTTTTTTATTTTTTCGAGATTGACTTTCGTTTTGAAAAAATTCTTTCCAATCAGATAGACTGCTCCCAGATCATTTTTTTCGAGATAATCGACTATAAACTGATGTTCGCTTTCAGCCGTTTGTCCCAATTCGAACATATCGCCTAAAAAAATAACTTTATGCCGCTGCTGCAACTGTTTAAAGTTTTCTAGAGCGGCCATCATACTCGTCGGATTGGCGTTATAGGCATCCATTATTATAGTGTTGCTGCCTTTTTTTAATATTTGTGATCGGTTATTGGTTGGAGTGTAATTTTCAATAGCGCTTTTGATGTCTTTAGGATCCACTTTGAAATAAGAACCAATGGCGATAGCGACGGCAATGTTATTAAAGTTATAGTTGCCGGTAAGCTGACTTTTAATTATCGAGTTATTATAGCGTAGCGTCACATAGGGTTGCGTGTCGATAATTTCCAACATGGTATTGGCAGAGGTTAGTAATCCGAAAGTGTAGACCTGATCGTAATCTTCGGACTGTTTAACTTGAAGCGGATCATTTTCATTTACAAAGATAGTTTTTTGATGTACTTTTAAATAGTCATACAATTCCGATTTTGCTTTAATCACGCCTTCTATACTGCCGAAGCCTTCAAGATGCGCTTTGCCAAAATTGGTGATTAAGCCATAATCAGGTTGCGCGATCTTACATAACAATTCAATTTCTTTGGGATGATTGGCACCCATTTCCACAATGCCAATTTCAGTAGCCTCGCTCATTTGTAAGAGGGTCAAAGGGACGCCAATATGATTATTTAAGTTGCCTTGGGTCGCCGTGGTTTTATATTTTTGGGACAATACGGCATTAATTAATTCTTTGGTAGTAGTTTTGCCATTGCTGCCAGTAAGGGCAATGATAAGAGCGTTCAATTGGTTTCTATGAAAGGTGGCAAGCTCTTGCAAAGCGTCCAAAACGTTTTCAACCACTATATAACGGTCATCTGTGGCATACTGTTTTTCGTCAACGACACAGTATTTCGCTCCAGAGGTTAAAGCGTTACTTGCAAATTGATTGCCGTTGAAATTATCTCCTTTAAGTGCGAAAAAAATACAGTCTTTTTCAATCTTTCTTGTGTCGGTACAAACGACAGTGCATTTTTTAAAATGCTGGTAAAGTGTTTCTATAATCATGAAATAAATGTAATAAAAAAGTCCTAACTCAGCGTTAGGACTTTTATGATTTTTAAATATAACTAAAGACTAGTGTCTTGTTTTGTTTACATTTTTTGATTTAGAACCTACTCTTGACATTGCGCATCTAAAGCCAATATAGTCAGTGGCCATATCCTGTGGGAAGTAGCGACGTTGTGCTGGATCAATCCAGTAAACTCTGTCCTTCCAGGAACCACCTTTATAAACTCTTACGTTATCATTGATTAACGAAGTTCTGTCATTCGATTTGTCATATATTTTAACAATAGCTCCAGTTGAATCAGTAGTTACTTGATGTTTTGGAGAGTTGTACATCTGTCTGGTGCTAGAAACGTTAGTATTGGCTTCCATGTCATCGAAATTATCACTGTAGTGACGTGATGATTTTCTATCGCCATCTCTAAAGTTTCTGTTGTCACTCGTGTCAAAGTTCGTTCTCAGATAAGCATCATCAGCACTGATAGGTACTTGCAAAATAGTTCCCGGTAGATTTCTCGGAACAATTTTTCCGTTGCTCAAAGTATCATAAACAATATCTTCAGTAGTGACCACTTTTACGGTACCATCTTCGTTGATTGCGTTTTTAGTATAAACGTTACCGCGGTAGTAGTTGAAATCGTTAAATTCATCATCCACCATCGGTCTGTAAACATCGGCAACCCATTCGGCAACGTTTCCTGCCATGTCATAAATTCCAAAATCGTTTGGCAAATAGGATTTTACTTTGTTTGTAATATCAGCGCCATCATCAGACCAGCCTGCAATTCCGCCATAATCACCTTTACTTTGCTTGAAGTTTGCTAATTGATCGCCTCGGGTCTGTCTTTTTCCAGAACGTGTGTATTGACCACTCCAAGGGTATTTTTTTCTACCACGAATGGTGTTGTAGTTTCTTAATTCATTCAAGCCAAGGGCTGCATATTCCCATTCTGCTTCAGAAGGTAAGCGGTATTCTGGAGATATAATTCCAGATTCTCTTTTTGCATAGACATTTATAGGATTGCCTTCGGCATCAGTTTGTTGTCTTTTTCTTCCACCATCAAGGATTTCAGTGTTGCCTCCGTAAGTTGAGCTAGGTGAATTTATATACGTATCTGTATTGAAATTAGCATCGGCATTCACCTCTGTTATACGTGAATCTCTTTTTAAATAGCCACCTTTTTCCAAATACAATTCGTTAACTCTATCGGTTCTCCAGCTCGCAAAATCAACTGCTTGAATCCAGCTTACACCAACCACTGGGTATTCGCCATAACCAGGGTGACGTAAATAGTTTTCGGTCATCATTTCGCTATAACCAAGACGGTTTCTCCAAACTAAGGTGTCTGGTAAAGCACTTTGATAGATTAATTTGAAATTAGGATCATCTGGCGGATATACGCGCTTGATCCAATCAAGATACTCTAAGTACATTTTGTTGGTAACCTCACTTTCATCCATATAAAAGGACTGAATGTGTTGTTGGCTCGGGGTGTTATTCCAATCATGCATTGGGTCATCCTGCACTTTCCCCATGGTAAAGGTGCCACCTTCAACAAAAACTAAACCTGGGGAGGTTTCTTGTTCTTTAAAACTGGTGTTGTATTGAAAGCCTCCATTCTTATCATTTATTTTCCATCCAGTAGCTCTGGATTCGTTTGATGAAGAAGACCTTTTACAACCAACCATTGCTAAAGAGAGCATTAGGGCAAATGCAATCCTTATATTAATGATGTCTTTCATATCCATACTTTTTAAGTAAGTTGATTAAATTTAGTGACGCAATATAGTAATTAAAGAGAAACCAACAAGCGTTTTTTCCAAATAGATTCAAAAAATATTGCATTTCATCCCTTTTTTCGGACATCACGTCGGATTTTTGGCGATTTCGTCGATGTATTTGATGTTTTAATAACGACGTAAGAAATTAAATATTGTCGTAGTTTTGGATAAAAACTAGAAACCTCATAGTAACAACCATGGGCAAACGTTATTCTTTCCATATATTTAGAGGGTTCCGCTGCAGTTTATGCATGAAAGTGAGAGGATTTTTTTGATAAAGATCAATACAGACTTATGAGAATAAATTTACTATTATTTTTTGTTTTAATATCAGCGATAAGTCTTGGCCAAGAGAAGCGGTTTGACATTAAATGGAACGGTACTATGGTGTTGGAAACCGGGTCCTCATCGATAACGGTGCCGTCTTTTGATAAAGACCATTTTAGTTTTGACACGAGCTCAGGACTCAAGTTTTTTGCCGAATGGGTCTCTGATGGAAATATCAATAAAAATTCGGTTATACTTTCTAATGTTTCCTATGCTGTAATTTCAGCGGATGAATTGAAATCGGTTCCTAAGGAAACCATTCCAACAACGCCACACTTGCATTTTGAGAATACGATCGCAAGGGAAAAGACCAATGCCTACTTTGAATTGACTCCTATTATTAATGAGAATGGAATTTATAAGAAAATTACTTCGTTCACAATTTTATATAATACCTCGGCCAATCGAAGTCCTAACAGTTATGGCAATCGAACCAACGCGATAAGTAATTCAGTGCTCAATTCAGGAAGTTGGTATCGCTTTTACGTGGACAAATCAGGTGTCTTTAAATTGACCAAGAGTTTTTTGAATGCACTTGGGGTCAACACAAGTTCAGTGGATCCACTTACCATTAAAATTTATGGTAATGGCGGTGCAATGTTGCCAATGCCAAATTCAGAGCCTTATCCGATTGATCTTACTGAAAATGCCGTAACATTTATAGGCGAAGAAGATGGCGTATTCAATAATGATGACTACATCTTATTCTATGCTGAAGGAACAACCGGGTATAGTGAAGATAGTAATACAAATCTTAACGTGTTTACCGATAAGAGTTATTACTATGTCAATGTGAGTGGTGGCTTAGGTAAACGGATGCAAAAGCTGTCTCAGCCTGCTGAGCCTGCAACCTATGTGGTCAATACCTTTCAGGATTATCAATTTCATGAAGTTGATAATGTCAATATTGTGCGTTTGGGAAGACGATGGTTTGGCGAAAGATTTGATATGGAAAATGAACAGAAGTTTGAATTTAAATTCCCTAATCTTATTACCACTGAACCCGCTCAAATTAAGGTTTATGCTGCGTCAACCTCTGAAGTTGCCACAAGCATGGAGGTTAAGGTCAATTCGAATGTGGTGACGAATTTCGGGTTCACGCCAATCAATTCATCTGTTTTGGCCAATGGAAGGTCTTTTAATGGTAATGTCATGCTAAGTTCGCCTGACCTTACTGTTAGCTTAAAATATAATAATTCCGGAAACCCAAACTCTTATGGCTATTTGGATTATATCTCCATTGAAGCCACGCGAGGATTGGTTTTTGAAGGTAAACAACTTATTTTTAAAAACAATAAAGTGGCAAGCGCTCCGGGTATTGTAGAGTATAGTTTGACTAATGCCGCTTCAGTTTCAGAAATTTGGGATATTAGTAATAAATATGACGTGAGCAGTGTTGAAAATACCGATAAGAGTTCAATACTAAACTTTAAATCCGTTTCAGGAATTCCCAAAAAATACCTGGCAATAACGCCCTCAGATTATTATGAACCTAAAAGAGATAGCAAGACGAGTGTTAGCAATCAAAATATTAAAGGCACTATTTTTAAGGATGATCTAGGGCAGTTCTGGGATGTGGACTATATCATTATCTCGCCAAACAATCTCGTTTCTCAAGCCGAACGCTTAGCACAAATCAATAGGATTCAAAATAACCTCAATGTAAAAGTCGTGACGCTTAATGAAATCTATACAGAGTTCAGTTCAGGCAATCAAGATGTGGCCGCCATCAGAAACTTTGTGCGCTATGTGTATCACAATGCGAGTGCACCAGATAAAAGATTGAAATACTTGTGTCTTTTTGGCGATGCGTCCTTTGATTACAAGGATCGAATTCCCAACAACACCAACATTGTTCCTGCATGGCATGCCGTGGAAAGCTTTAGTCTGACCAATGCTTTCGTGTCTGACGATTTTTATGGGATGATGGATGAAAATGAAGGTGATATGGGAACTTCAAACAAATTAGATATCGCTGTAGGACGAATTTTGGTGGAGACTCCGCAACGCGCCAAAGAAATGGTGGATAAGATTGCCTTATATTATCAAGATGAATCCTATGGAAGCTGGAGAAATAATGTGGTCGTGATTTCCGATGATGTGGATCAGGATTGGGAGCGCATTTTACAGGAAACTACCGATGAGATTGGGCGCAATATTACCGCGGAAAAACCATTTCTAAATGTAGTAAAAATTCATTCTGACGCCTTTGAACAGGAGGCTTCTGCAAGTGGCGAACGTTATCCAGCTGTCAATAAAGCCATTAAAGACGCTGTTGAAGTTGGAGCCTTGGTGGTCAACTATTTTGGGCATGGTGGTGAGGATGGATTGGCTTCGGAGCGAATTTTTGAAAAGAATGATTCGCAGGACATAAGAAACACCTGTAAGTTCAATTGTTTTGTTACCGTTACTTGTGAATATACAAGATTTGACAACCCGTTTCGTCCCACTGCCGGAGAATATACCTATTGGAATCCACAAGGAGGCGCCATTGGATTGATCACTACTACGCGACAAATTAGCGTGACTGTCGGTGTGACATTTAATTTAAAATTGCAGAAATATCTTTTTGGTTTTGATTCCAACGATTATCCAACCATGGCCGAAGCTTTGCGTCTCACAAAAACAGATCCCACCATTACTGGAATTCCACAACAACGTTTGGTGTCTTTTATAGGTGATCCTGCCATGAAATTAGCATTTGCCAAGCCTAATATTCAGCTTACAAAAATTAATGGCGTCCCCTTAGGTCAAGCTAATGACACTTTAAAAGCATTGAGTAAAATTAAAATGTCGGGAGAAGTTTTGGATCCTTCCGGAAACTTAATGTCGGGATACAATGGTGTTCTCACGGCAACTATTTTCGATAAAAATATTACACTCCAAACCTTGGGGAATAACGGTGTACGGCAAAATGGAGAATTAATCAAAATGGATTTCACCACCTTAGGAGAGAAAATATTTATAGGTCAGGCCAGCGTTAAAAATGGTGTTTTTGATTTTGAGTTTGTCGTTCCAAGAGATATTGGTGTGCCTGTAGGAAAAGGCAAAGTAAGTTTTTATGCCAAGTCAGAAACGCCTGTGCAAGACCAGGCGGGTGCGAACTTTGATGTATTGGTAGGCGGGATCAATAAAAACGCACAAACGGATATTACAGGTCCTGTGGTGAAATTGTACATGAATGACGCGAATTTTGTGTCTGGTGGCATTACCAATGAAGCGCCCACCTTGTTAGCAAAATTGGAAGACGAAAATGGAATCAATACCGCCAGTGGTATCGGGCATGATATTGTGGCCATCATTGATGGAGACGAAACCAATCCGTTTGTACTGAATGATTATTATAAGGCGCAAGTGGATGATTACACTAAAGGAGAGGTGACTTATCCGTTCCGGGATTTAGAACCTGGACTTCATACTTTAACACTTAAAGCCTGGGATGTTTATAATAACTCAGGAGTTTCTGAAATTCAGTTCGTTGTACATGATAAAGACCAAGAATTGAAGATTGAAAACGTTCTAAATTACCCTAATCCGTTTATTAATTACACAGAATTTTGGTTCAACCACAATAGTTCGCAACCTTTAGACGTTTCTATACAGATATTCACCATTTCCGGTAAGTTGGTAAAGACGATTAATAGCCAAACAGATGCAGGTGGCTGCTGTAACGAAGGAGCTTCGGCACTATCAAGAGATATTGTTTGGGATGGTCGCGATGATTTTGGAGATAAAATTGGAAAAGGTGTTTATGTCTATAAACTTAAAGTGAGATCCAATCAACTGAACAAGCAGGTCGAAAGGATTCAAAAACTTGTCATACTTTAATATTAATTTATATTTGTTAAATGCCAGGGCATCAAAGCGCCCAATAGAATTCTCAATGACCTTATGAAAAAATACGTCTTAGCCGTTATCACCTTAACCATTTACAATTTTTCTTCTGCACAGGAA
>JBARDR010000694.1:0-4140 GCA_049795335.1 Gelidibacter sp.
TCCAATTGCTAATTTAATTTTTGGTTCTCCGTTGCATTTTTACCAGGGGCAGTGTTAATTGTTTCTTTGCCCATATTTTGCTGTGCAGCTAGCGCCCAACAAAACATCAAAAGGGGCATAAGAAAAAGGTTTTTCATGGTTGGAATTCAGGCGGCAAAGATATTTATATTAAGATTAATAATACCGAAATAAGTCCTCAGGTTTTTAGTTTTTGCTATCTCTGTTATCGCATTGTTAAAGGTCGTTAAATAAAGCCTAAAACCGCTTTTGCATCAAGTTTTTGGGGAAATGGGTTAGCCGTTAATGAGTTGTGTCCCTAATTTTACAAATAGAAATAATATTAATTTAAAAAATAAAAATTATGAACTCAGATCAATTTGCAGGTAAATGGAAACAAATCAAAGGTGAATTTAAAAAGAAATATGGAAAAATCACTAATGATGAATACACAGAAGCCGAAGGTGACTTTGATAAGTTAGCAGGAAAAGTGCAAGAGCGCTATGGCAAATCTAAAGAAGATTTAAAAAACGAAATTGATAGCTGGTAAGATCCCAGATTGATTAATAGAGAAGTTCCCAAACAGATTGTTTGGGAATTTTTTTATTTAAAACCCTTTTGAGTCAGAGTGGTATCGCTAAAATAGGGAAACATTATTTCAGCTAAAATCCGAATGACGCGAGGCATTCCCAAATTAAGGAGAGTTTCAATCCTGCCAATTGTTTAGCGTTGACGTGCTTTGGGCAACAGTCTCACGGGATTCAGAAAGTGAGCCTATCAAGTTGATTTCAAGTGTTTATGGGGGTTGCCATTGAGAAGACTTTCGGCTTAAGTCCTTAAAAATGAATAACTGACCAATGTCATATCTGTAAAAGACATAAAATAGTATATTAGACAATAAAACAAACCCTACTATGTATATCAATTTAGAAGAGAAAGATAGCTTGTCTGTTCTGGAAAACGACTATTTAGGACATTTGTCCTATATCTACCAAAACAAACCATTTGTTGTTCCGATCACTTATTTTTATGATGCCGAAAGAAAGGTGATTATTTGTTATTCTGCTGAAGGTCATAAAATGAATGCGATGCGCAAAAACAATCAAGTCGCATTTAGTGTGGTGGACGTCGATGGTCTTACGCGATGGAAGTCGGTGCTAGTCCATGGCAAATTTGAGCAAGTCTTTGGCAGTGAGGCTAAAGCTTATCTACATAGTTTTTCTTTAGGCATAAAAGAGTTGATTGAGAGAAAGGAATTGAAGGAATTAAGTTTTATCAGTGAGTTCTCCAGTAAAGCGATCAACGAGAGCAGCCCTATGATTTTCATAATTAAAATTGATGAAATCACTGGGAAGATGCGAAGAGGTTAAAGGTTGGTATAAAATTTTCAGAAACTCATATAGTCATAGTTTTCGAATTTTTTGAGGTGCTATATATTTTGACGACTATCGATCTTAGATTTTAAATATATAAAAAGCGATATTACAGCAGCTTTTATTTAAGAGGATATAAAAGCGTCATTTTATGGTGTTTTGATGCAAAAAAAAAGCTTATTGAAATTGATTCAATAAGCTTTTTTATCTTCTATATAAAAAGGACTATTTCATGATTCTTGTTAACTGGAAGAATTTCTTATAACTTTCAGGAATTGTGTTGATGTCCAATAAAGAACCCGGCTCTATAGGTGGGTAAATTTCCTCAAAGGTTTTTACTTCCGTCAGTCCCATTCGTTTGCTAATATGTCCACGTGTCAATTCACTTGGATCATTTAAACCAGCCGCCGCTACAAGTTCCAAGAAACTGTGTATGGTTGCTTCGTGGTATCTTTTAGCACGCGGTGCTTTATCTTCAACAACCAATCCTTTCACTAAGGATGCATTTTGTGTAGCAACTCCTGTAGGGCAGGTATTCAAGTTACATTGTAAAGCTTGGATACAGCCTACTGCTAACATCATAGCACGTGCACTGTTGCAGCCATCAGCACCAAAGGCGATTGCTCTGGCCATATGGAATCCAGTAATGATTTTACCAGCTACTATAAGTTTAATGTCTTCTCTTAAATTAAAACCAACCAAGGTGTCATGAACAAAAATCAAACCTTCACGAAGTGGCATTCCCATAGAATTTGAAAATTCTACTGGAGACGCACCTGTACCACCTTCACCACCATCAATGGTTATAAAGTCAGGTCTGATTCCCGTGTAAACCATCGCCTCACAAAAATCCATGAATTCTTGTTTTCTTCCTAAACACAATTTGAATCCAACTGGTTTTCCGTCAGACAGATCTCTAAGTCGTTTAATGAAATACATAAATTCGATAGGGTCTGCGAAAGCATTATGAGATGGTGGCGAATGAACCGCTATACCAGGTTGTACGTGTCTTATTCTTGCAATTTCTGGAGTATTCTTTGCTGCTGGTAATATACCACCATGGCCAGGTTTTGCACCTTGAGATAATTTAATCTCAATCATCTTCACTTGCGGACGGGTGGCATTATCTCTAAACGTAACATCGTTAAAGGTCCCATCATCATTGCGACATCCAAAATATCCAGTACCAATTTGCCAAATAAGATCACCTCCATGCTCCAAGTGGTAATCACTAATTCCACCCTCACCGGTATTGTGTGCAAAATTCCCCATCTTGGCACCTTTGTTCATGGCCAAAACAGCATTTTTACTCAGCGATCCAAAACTCATGGCCGAAATATTCAATAAGCTTGAAGAGTACGGTTGTTTACAATCCTTACCACCGATCAAAAGTCTTGGAAATTCTCCAATTTCCTTAGGATTGGTTTTGGCATACATCGAATGCTCCAACCATTCATAACCTGTATGATAAAGGTCCATTTGTGTTCCAAAAGGCTCGGTATCAGTTTCGCCTTTTGCTCTGCGGTAAATTAACGATCTGAGGATACGATTTAATGGTCTTCCTTCCGTGTCAGTCTCGACAAAATATTGCATGATTTCTGGACGGATGGATTCTAAGATATATCGGAAACGTCCTACTAAAGGATAGTTCCTTCGGATGGTATGTTTCGTTTGAAAGATATCGAAAACGCCCAACATTATTAGAGGTAAAACGATGAGGAATAGCCATAAAACAGGGCTCCAAACAAAAGAAATTCCAACAATGGCTACCACTAGGATAACCGAAATTAAAATAAATTTTTCGCGTACTTTCATATTTTTATTAATTTGAAATGCAAATATACTATTACAAAATTGGATTGCATACTAAAACGAAATAGTTTAAAGTTATTTGAGTATTATTTATTTTAATAAGCGAATTCTGTCCTTAAATGGTAGTTGTGAATTTATTGTTTTTAGGCGATTTTAATTAGTAAATAGTTTATTTTAAATTAGAATGATGTAAAATTTCTAACAAAAGACGGTTTATTTTAATATAATGATAAAATGGAATTTCTTTCATAACTGTGCATAAATTTCGGTTTTTCAAGTCGTTTTGCCCGTGGATTCTAGGGATTTAAAATAGTTGTCATCGCGAATTAAGAATGTTCTACAGACCTTGAAATATTGGTGTATGACCGAACTTGACAGTTGTAGGGTGAATCTGATAATTAGTGTAAAGTAATTCCGAAATAGATTAGAAATCTAGTAAAGCCTTCATAAGTAATATTTTAGATAGATGTAGAATTGCTGTTTAGAGTTTTATTAGACAGGAGAATGGTTATTTGAGAACTCATAATGGCGAAGGTCAATCTCTAAATGAGAATTAAATCACAAAACTTTGGTCCCAGTCGATATTTTTCTCGCCTATGAGATTTATCTTTGCAAAATAGTCACAGTCGTTTTTAGCAATTCCCTAAATCAAATGGGATAAACTCTGGTTTATTTTTGAAAACCTTGATTGGATTAAAAAAATAGCGTCCTAAAAATTATAGCAACAGATATTAATGACACCAAAACTTTCAAATTCGGTCCTGTACCTCATGAGCATTTCTGCAGGACTTATTGTAGCTAATCTCTATTATAACCAACCACTTTTAAATCTTATCGCAGATACTTTTGGGGTCACTGAAGCCTCTGTAAGTAATGTTGCCTTGTCAACACAATTGGGATATGCATTTGGTTTGTTATTTATAAATCCATTGGGCGACAAGCTTTCCAACCATAAAAT
>JBARDR010000695.1:0-4070 GCA_049795335.1 Gelidibacter sp.
CCCTTTTCCTAAAATTCATTGCAACACAATTCTTAAAGTTTCTATCTATATAAAGAGGCTCCATAAATAGGTTGATTTATGGCTGCTAAACATTGAAAATATATTCAATCCTAGCAATAAAATAAAAGGTATTTCTGATATAGAAGTATATTTTGTAAAAAAGGACCATACATTACGACCACTTTTTTCTCCACAACTATCCTCTTATTTTTCAAAGTCTGAAAACCAATCTTCCATTATTAATCTCCACAGCCTTATAAACAACCTTGTTGTTCACCTATTATTCAACTTATTACCCTCAGACAAGATATCTTCAGAAACAAGGATTAATTGAACCAACTTTATATTGAATTCATATTTTTAGTTTCATCTATTTATAAAATTATAAAATTATTTAGACAAAATTAACAAACATGATATTTGTCATTCTCTAAACTTTATTTGTTCCCCAACTTTGCAGTATAATAATACTAAAACATAACATTATGAGAACTACTAAAAATATCTTCAAACCTTTATTGAGTTTATTATTTTTGCTCACCTTCTCGACTTCATTTGTCTATTCACAAACTTTCAATCTGAATAACCAAGCGTCAAAACTCACCGTTTCCGGAACCTCTAGTTTACACGATTGGGATATTGTTGCAGAACAGCAAAAAGGACAAATCGTCTTGGATCTTGCAGGCGACCTGAAAATTCAAAAATTAACTTTTGAGGTGACTTCAGAAAGCCTAAAAAGTGGTAAAGGCGCTATGGACAAAAACACTTATAAAGCGTTAAAGAGTGGTCAACACAAATCCATAACCTTTCAATTAACCGAAGTGAAAAGTGTAAAAGCGACAGGAAACAACAACTATAAAGCTGAAATCGTTGGAAACTTAACAATCGCTGGAGTTACTAAAAAACAAAACATCAACCTTGATCTTCAAGTAGAATCCAACAAAGTGACCTTAAAGGGTGAAAAACCTTTTAAAATGACAGAATTCGGCATCAGTCCGCCAAAAGCACTTTTAGGTACCGTTACCACAGGAGATGAAATAACCATAAAATTTAATACAGTCCTAAATAAATAACAACAATCAGTAATTTAATAAAACTTAAACAATGAAATCACTATTTAAAAACACTGCAATAGCACTACTACTTCTGATGGGAGTTAGTATGACCGCTCAAAAAAACAATAGAAGTCTTGACAACTATAGAGAGCCAGACAAAAACGGCGTTAATGTTTTTGAGGCACCTAAAGATACCGTTTCAACTTTTGACGGTGTCAAAGTTAGAATTGGAGGTTCATCTACCCTTCAGTTTCAATCGCTAGAACATGAAAACTCAGGTGCTGTTCCACTGATTAAAATTGGATCAAACTTTAACTTGGCAACTGCCAACCTTGATTTAGATGTGGCATTGTATGATGGTGTAAGAATGCATTTACGTACGTATCTTTCTTCTCGTCACCACCCAGAACCATATGTAAAAGGAGGCTACTTCCAAATTGATAAACTAGATTTCATCAAAAAGGATTTCTTGAAGGATTTAATGCAGTATACAACCATTAAAATTGGTCACATGGAGAATAACTATGGTGATGCTCATTTTAGAAGAAGTGACAACGCTCAAGCCATCTACAATCCATTTGTTGGAAACCTAATCATGGATGCTTTTACAACAGAAGTAGGTGCAGAAGTGTACTATCGTCGTGATGGATTTATAGGAATGGTAGGTTTAACCAACGGTAAACTGAACCAAGCGGTTAACAACCCTGATGCAGGTGGTGCTTCATTCATAGCAAAGCTAGGATATGACAAACAAATTAACGATGATTTACGTGTGAGATTGACAGGATCTATCTACAATACTGGTAAAGTGCCGGTGTCATACCTTTACAGTGCAGATAGAGCAGGTTCAAGATATTACTTTGCAATGGAGCCGGAAACCGCATCGTCATCAGCTAACTTTACATCTGGTCGTTACAATCCAGCATTAGGCAACAAGATTACTGCTGTCATGTTCAACCCTTTCATTAAATATCAAGGATTGGAATTCTTCGGAACTCTTGAGCAATCAACAGGAAAAGGAAATGCCGAACTTGAGGATAGAACAGCAAAACAATATGCAGGTGAGCTCATCTACAGATTTGGTAATGACGAAAACTTCTTCTTAGGAGCGCGTTATAATAAAGTAGATGCTGAAGACAGAAGTGGAAGTGATATCGATATCACAAGATTCCAATTGGGAGCTGGTTGGTTTATGACAAAAAACATTCTTGTCAAAGCTGAATATGTAAATCAAAAATACAAAGGTTTCGCTACTACAAGCATCTTTGATGGAGGTAAATTTAATGGACTAATGGCTGAGGCTGTAATTAGTTTCTAAAAAACTGAGTTAGTGTTTATTTTTACAAACCTCATTTATTTGGTAGTTCACTAAATACAATGAGGTTTGTTATTTTTTAAATATCTTGTAACTGTAAAATCAACAGAACCATGAAAAGGATACTTTTAGTTCTACTATGTCTCATATTAGTTTCTTTTGCCAAGACCAATCTAGCAAAGAGCAGTAAATCCATCCTCATCACCAACAAAAGTGAATTGAACATCAATGGCACTAGTAATGTCAGCGATTTTAAATGCGTGTACAACATAAAAAACCTTGGCCACCCGATTCGCATTCATTATGAAAAGGATAATGATGTTATACGATTTGAAAACTCCATTTTGGTTTTAGAAAACAGCGGCTTTGATTGTGGCGGAAAAGTTATCAATAGAGATTTTCACGGCTTATTACAATCAGATATTTATCCTGAAATTATATTAAGACTAAAGGAAGTCAGAGTCAAGCACCATAAAAAAAACACTGCTGATGCTATCGTCGAAATTGAAATAGCTGGCATAAAAAATTCTTATCATATGGAAATTCAATTTAAGAATGAGCAAGATTGGCATATTGCTGGGCAACTTAAACTGAACATAAACAAGTTTAACCTTAAAGCGCCAAAGAAAATGCTTGGTCTTATCGTGGTTTCAGATGAGATCGAAATTAGTTTCAAATTGGTGATTAAAGAATGCTGATTTCGATTGTAAAGGCTACACACATCCGCCAGCGAAGATGAGCCACAATATGAGATTAAAAGTGATAAAACCGATCATATTACGGCACATAAAGGAACAGCGCTCACAAAAATTTAAAAGGTGCTTTTGCGCTTTAAATATTATTTTACCTTTATCTTAATACTATATAAATACGTCACGCTCTAAGAACCGTAAACTATAGTTGACATCGGAGTTTTTTTTGAAATTTAATAGTGTAGCTTATTCTATCATACACTTATAGGTTGATTTTTTAAAATAGTTTCTATTATTAATGAAACGATATTACTTTTTTTGGCCGCACTACAGACTCTCAATAGACCTTTTAATGTATTCATCTTTATACTCGTGTTTCCATCGTCGGTGACTCCATAGGTAATTTTCGGGATTATTAATTATGGACTCCTCTAATTTCCTGGCATATAGCTGTGTAATCAAACCCATCTTATAAGGTTCAGAAAAATCAAAAAGTCGAGATACTTCCATTTTATAATAGCCTCTTTTTTCTCTAACAATGTTTGCAAAAAAGGTTATCGTTCTAGTTGAGGCTGTATAAATCTCAGGCCCGTTTTGAAAAGCAGTTTTTTGGGATAAAAATGTGGTCCAAAAGCTTTTCATAGGAATTTTGGGGTTTTGATCTGCCACTAAAATTAATATATGTGGTCTGATCCCAATTTTTTGAATTTCCTTTTTCATGTTTTTTGAAGAGACTAATTTGGAACCAAATCGTTCTCTCATTTTCCTCATCAATTTGTCAAACTGCGGGTTTGTTATTGGCTTGTAAGCCAGGATAATATTGTGATTCAAGATGCTTGATATATGTGCATTTGCCCATTCCCAGTTAAATTGATGTCCTAAATAAACATGGCAGTTTATATTTTCGGATACCGTTCTTTCTATTTCTGAATAATCTACAGTGATACGCTTGTGCAACGCCTCCTCATTTATAGAGAGCAACTTTAAGGTTTCAATAAAATGATCGCA
>JBARDR010000696.1:0-5499 GCA_049795335.1 Gelidibacter sp.
TTGCCTTCTACCCAAACCATACCTTCTGGTGTTGGAATATCTGTGGGTTGCTCCTTTAATAAGCTATGTTCTGGAATTTCAGCAACATCTTCTTTTTTTTCTGCGGAAGGGTTCTTGCAATTCAAAAAAGAGACTAGAAGAAGTGTGAAAAGGACTGGGGTTTTATAGATGGGATGTGACATGATGTGAAGACTCGGAAGTTTAAATTTTGAAATGTAAACTTACTTAAAAAAAGAGATTGATTATTCAGCTTCGCGGTTTCTTCCGCGGAAATCTGCGCAATCTGCGGAAAAATAATGAGTAAGCCGGGTTATTTCTATCGTAAAAACTATGACACAAAGTTCCCCAAAGTGCAATGATTTTATGGTTTATGATGAACTATTGGCAAAAAAGAGGTTGATGCTATTTATAAAACGAACGTATTAAACAACTGTTCCAATTCGTCTTCGGGATCTGTACACAATCCAGGATGGGTTTTTGAACTTTGAATGATCGTGCTTCGTGAAGCGGCCAACCATCTAAACCGGTCAGATAATTCAAACTGACCAATAGTGCCACCTTCCTCTGCACCATCACAAACAAGTTTCCATGCTTTGAGGTGATTGTGCAACATGGTTATGTCTAAATCTTCAGAAAAAGCTGTAAGTTTTTTGGTGTCAATTTTATATTTAATACCCAAGAATTTTTTCCGTTTAGAAAAAAGCAAGACCCCAACATTAAAGAATTCTTCCCGCTCGACTTTAGGGACCACTCTGATAATGGCATATTCATAAGTGACTTTATCTTGCATCCTGAGCTTCTTTTGCAAATACGTCAATCATTGAAAGTTTTGTGGTCAAATACTGAGTGTATGCGGCGCGCATCTCGTCTGGAGATAATACATCACCTTCATGTATTAACCAATCTTCGGGAATATTCGCGATGATTTCTTCAATTTTAGAAGTGGGCAACGTCAATTCAATATGCTTGGCTGCGGCTGGAATTTGTGTGGCCTGAGCTAATAGAACGTGATCTTTTATGAGTGGAAATGTTCTGGTCAGATGATTTTCCCAAGTTGGCCAGTTATGATGAAAGTAAAAACTGGCGCCGTTGTCAATAATCCAAAGTTCCTTGTTCCAAATTAGGATGTTCGGGTTTTTTGGCGTGCGATCAATATTACTGATGATACTATCTAGCAAAACCACTTTAGAGGCCAAAAGTCCATCTATTTGTGTGACCAAGGGATCAAAAGTGATGGCGCCCGATAAAAAATGCAGACCAAGATTAAGACCCACGCTAAACTTTAGTAAATCTTGAATCTCTTCATCAGGTTCCGTTTTGCTGAAGGAATCATCAAGGTTCATAAAAACCACTTCCGGAACTTTTAGTCCGATGGCTCGCGCTAATTCGCCACCGATGAATTCGGCGATAAGTGCTTTTTTTCCTTGTCCGGCACCACGAAATTTAAGGACATACATAAAGCCATCGCTGGCCTTAACAATAGCAGGCATGGAGCCGCCTTCGCGCAAAGGCGTAACATATTGCACCACATCAACGGTGCGAATATCGAGTGTATTCATAGCGACGAAGATACTAAAAATGAAAATTGCTCAGGCATCAAAAAACATAGTTTTATAATCAACTATTATTTTGGCTTACCGGAGCAATTTATTGCTTTCAATTATGTTGAAATTCTTCCAGAACGATTGTCGCAGGTATGAACTTTAGTGCATATCTGTTTATCTTTTAAAATTCTTGACACTCCCGAAGTGTCGGGGTGACGAATTTACACAGATTCATTCGTTGCCTGAAAGCACTAGCGAAAATTATTTACTATTAATTTCACGAATTCAACAGACTTTCGGTCTGTTTTAAAACCTATGCAATTTTGTCCATTGATTTAGTTGTTTGGCTAACAACATCCCGTTGATGGCGAACAACAATCCGTGCTCTTCGAAATCTCCGATAGTTTTACTTTTGGTTTTTCTATGGCAATGCCATCTTTTTCGGCATACACGGTAATGCTGAAAATTCCAGTGGCGCCTTTGTTGAACGCAGTTGCTTCGTCCTGTGAAAGATATTTGATAAGGATATCATCAGGAATCGTAATCGGTTTTTCCTTTTGAATGGTGACGTTTTGAAAACCTTGATCTATGATCGCTTGAAGATATTCCGATTTCTGAATGGCCCCAGCCACACAGCCTGCATACATCTCGGCATCATTTTTTAAAGCATCAGGAAGATCGCCTACCAGTACGATATCTGAAATACTAAAATGTCCGCCAGGTTTTAAAACCCGATGAATTTCGCCAATCACTTTTTGTTTGTTGGGAGCGAGATTTAATACGCAATTGCTTACAATCACATCGGCAATAACATCGTTTACCGGCATCGCATCAATATCGCCTTCTCTAAACTCGACGTTGTTATAACCTAATTTCTCTGCATTTATTCGCGCTTTTTCAATCATGATCGGTGTGAAATCAATCCCTATGACTTTACCTTCGGCGCCGGTTTCATGTCGGGCAACAAAGCAGTCATTTCCAGCTCCAGAACCCAAATCGATGACCGTATCCCCTTTTTTAATTTTTGCAAACTGTGTCGGAAGTCCGCAGCCTAAACCTAAATCAGCATCTGCGTTATAACCACTTGTTTCCGAATAGTCATCCATCATAATATTGTAAATTTTGTTGGAAGGTGTCGTAGCGCCACAACATGAGGCGGCGTTTTCGGCTTTTCCTTGCTCGGCAATTTTAGCATAACGCTCTTTGACGATGTCCTTTAATTCTTGTTCTTTATTCATGGCAATTAATTTTATAGCGATTTAATCTTTGTCCTTAATTTGTAGCGCGGCAGTGGTTGCTGAGCTTGTCGAAGTGTCTTAATTCTAATAACAGCACTCCTCTTTTAACGAAATGTCCTGATTTAGAAATTCCGATAGGAGAGCCTTCATTGTTGTCCAATTTTCCACATCAATGCAATAGCAAACCGCTGTGCCTTCAATGCTGCCTTTAATTAAGCCCAGGTTTTTCAATGCTTTTAAATGTTGCGAAATGGTAGGCTGGGCAAGTCCTATTTCATTAACAAGATCGCCACAAATACAAGCATCCATTTTAAATAAGTACTGTAAAATAGCCACGCGGGCAGGATGTCCAAAAGCCTTGGCAAATTGTGAAATCTGGTTCTGTTGATTGGTGAATATCTCGGTTTTCGATAGGCCCATAAGTAGATGGTGTTATATATCGTAATATTACGATGAATGGATTTCTTGTCAAAATTATTTTTTATTTATTTTAGAAATTCTCTAAAATAAATTTCTGTTGACTTTGATTTCGAGAACTATTGGGGTGATTTGTTAGTGTTGAAGCGCGATGGAAAGTGTTTTATTTCTTGCCGTCGATTATGGTTGACATTCGTTTTCGCGACTTAAAGAAGGATTTAATAATGCGCTTGTGTTTTCTTTTGGTCGTGATCAAACGAAGTCTGAAATCGTCATAAAACAGACTTATTAATAAAATTAATGCACCAAGAATAAGCGTGTTTAGTTTCCAATCTAATTTGGAATAGAAAAATCCACCTATCAATCCGCCGAAGAAAAAGAAGCAGATGATAAAAAGACGTAGTTTTATGTTCGATTTTATATGGTTTCTTTTTGGACGGTATTTTGGAAATAATAATTGCGAAATCTCAATGCCTAAATCGGTAAATAAACCTGTGAGATGGGTTGTTCTTACCACAGCATCTGAAATTTTGGTCACAAATGAGTTCTGTAGTCCCATGGCAAATAATAATAAACACACCATAAGTTGAGGGTTTCCTGTATTAGGGAAATTGCTGAAAAAGGCAATTCCTATTAAAATCACAATTTCGATAACCGTGGGTATGACATAAACATTCAGTTTCTTGTTTTCTTTGTACTGTTCAATAAGAAAACTCGATAAGAAAGAACCAAACAGGAATGAAAAAATATACAGAAAATAGATGGTGCCTTTCCATAATTTGAAATCTGCAACATCGCGTATAAATAGCGCAAAATGTCCCGTGACGTTGGTGGTCAATTCGCTGTAGGCTAAGAAACCTGTCACATTCACGATTCCGGCAACAAAAGACAAAATCGTGGCAATACGCAGATTGTGTTTTAAAGTTCTTCTTTTGCCTTGATGTCTAAACATGTAATTGGGTCTTTACTTTGTTTGGTTAAATCTTAATTTACGGTTTTATGATGAGATTCAGAAAAAGCGGCGTCTTTTTTATAAACTCCAATGAAGGTTTCACTTAGAAATTGTCATGAAGCCCCGCCGCTAGGTTAATACCGAGTTTTTCATATCAAATGCTAATCCGATATACGCGTTATTATTGAACTGAAATTCATCGATGATTTCCCAACCGAGTTTTTGAGTGTGCGCTTTTTCAGAAATCACATTGATTTTATTGATGAATGTTATGGACATCGGATATTTTTTTAGGAATTCAAGGCGCATTTCTTCGAAAATTTTATTCAACAATCCCGTGCTTCTATAGCGCTCATCAATGCAAACGGGGCCATATTGAAAACTGTTTTCTGTTGTGATGGGATGGCCATGAAATGACAATTGTGGAAAACGAGAAACCATATAGTTAAAAATTTCCCATTGCTCAAAATACTTCCAGCTTCCGGCAAAGGCGTAGGCAATAATATCATCGTCTTCATTCTCTGCGATAAATATCCCGTTTTGTTGAATGATTTCTTCAATTTGAGGAATCGTAAAAGGCGTGGTCACAAATCCTTTTTCTCGCTCTTGATCAGTTAAATTTCTGTAGAGGTACTTTTCTTGAAGCGATAGAATGCCTTTGATGTCATCCTGAGTTCCAGTTCTGGGGTGTATCATGAGGATTTATCTATTATAAAAAGTGAGGAGAAGTCTTGGTTTAAGACCTCTAAATTAATAAATAAATATGGATTAGAAGATCTGAATTATCAGTTTTAAAGAGAAGTGATTTTTTAAAAATGTGTCGAATTGTGTAAACCTCTTATGACGTGATGGACTTCGGTTTGACCTGAAGATGCACCAATTTCTTACCAACGAGCGTTTTTTCTCCAACGGGCTCAAAACCAAGTTTTAGGTATAATCGTTTGGCATTCGGATTGTTTTCCTCTACTAAAAGGCCAATGGTCTTATTGCTTTGAATCACATAATAGTGGATTAAAAACTGTAATAATTTCCCGCCGATACCTTTGCCTTGCTGATTTGGATTGACGCCTAAGGAGTCTATGTAGAATTCGCCCGGCTGCGTTTCATCCTCAGGATTGAAAGCTTTTGAAAAATGCCTTTCAATATACTGAATAATGGGTGCGCGTAAGTGTATTAATTCTGATCCGTCGTAGATATTGACTGCGGCAATGATTTGGTGATCTTCTTCAACTACGAAGCAGTTCTGATAGGAATATTGATTGTTTTCTTTTTGTACGAAATGAAGCAAAAACGCTTTAGCCTTTTCAGAGTTCTTTTGCCCGATAAATTCACAGACAATGTCTTCCAT
>JBARDR010000697.1:0-3162 GCA_049795335.1 Gelidibacter sp.
AAAATTATTAATATGAATACGATTAAACACAACGAAATAAAAAGCATCATAAAAGAAGGCTTAAACAATAGTATGTCTTACCAAGACTACCGATTGTTAATGGCGGAATTAGTGGCTACAAAATCCACTACAGGATTGGATAAAAGCGAAGATATGGTGGCTTATACGGCCTTAAACGAGCAGCGTATGAAGCGTTGGGATAAGACCATCAAAGTATCGGCCGAGGCTCAGGAAAAAATAGCCGCATTTAAGGGCGATATTACTTGGTTACTCCTTACTGAAAGCTGGTGTGGCGATGCGGCACATGTCACTCCTGTAATCAATAAATTGGCTGAGCTCAACCCAAATATTATGTTGAGATTGGTGTTGCGTGATGAAAATGATGCACTTATGCAGCAGTTTTTAACCAATGGAGGAAAGTCTATTCCAAAGTTGATAGCGATTGATAATATTTCAGGAGAAGTTTTAAATACTTTTGGACCAAGACCAAATGTTGCTACGACTTTGGTTAAAGATTATATAACTAAACATGGTGCCGTAACCGATGAATTAAAGGAAAACTTGCAGATGTGGTACAATAAAGATAAGGGTCAAAGTACCATTTCCGATTTGTTGGTGCTTTTGGGTGTAGTTTAGAAAAATTTATTTCTTTCCTTTAAAATAATAGGTAATAGAGCCTATTTGCTTGACTTTGGAAGCATCAGGACTAAACCGTGCCTCGTTGGCATATTGAAGCGCACTTTCAATCAAACAGGCATTTTTTGAATTGGAGGAGGTGTTGACGTAAGCTTCAGTGACTTCGCCTAAAGCATTTACGGAAATGTTGATCACGATTTTTCCACCTTCTTCACATAAATAAACTGGTGGCGGTAAATGTTTATCCTTGCGATTAACCAGGCTATAGGATACGCTACTATTAGTATTAACTGCAGCGTTGTTCGCTAAGTTATTGGTAGAGTTGTTGCCGTTTGATTTGGCTGCCTGTCGTTTTTCAGCAGATCGCATGGCAATTACATTATTGATTTTACTGTAAGAAGACAGTTCGTTTTCATTTAACGAATAATCCTCAGTAGCCGGGGTATTTTGAAGATCTGTTACTTCTTCGGGTGTTTCAGTAACTTCAGTTTCGGTGTTTTTAGCGTTTTTGTCGAAATCATCCGCACTCACAGACTTGAAGTTCTTCATCATTTCCTTAAATTCATTCTCCGAATTATAGGCTTTATTGGTCTCTGAAATATTAGGGTCCGTCATGGCTAACGCTTCTAAAAGTTTTTGTTCTTCAGGGGTTAAGGGCGGAGGCAATTCATAATAACTTTCAGTTACCATTTCCGCGTGCTTTTTGATGCCCACAGCAAACAGCGCAAGCACCATTGTACCGCTGATTAATGCGGTAATGATAAAGGCCTTATGTTTTTCTACAAATTCCAAAAAAAATAGATTTCAATAAAATTCAATGCATTGTGCATGGGTATATACGTCAAAGTAAGTAAAAAAGTTTAAAACAACATACACTCTTGGGATATAGATGCACTTGAAAGTTTTCTTTCTTTTAATAAAAGCAAAGTATTAAAAATTATTCTGAAGGAAGTGCTTTGATGAAGTTTTCAATAGAAACTGCATCCTCAACATCAAAATCGCCGATTTTAGTGCGTCGTAAAGCCGATAAATGAGCGCCAGAATGAAGTGCTTGCCCAAAATCATTAGCTAAGGATCTAATATAAGTGCCTTTGCTGCAAACCACTCTGAAATGAACTTCTAAGTTCTCTATTCCCGTGATTTCAAACTCTGAAATATGGACTTGTCTTGACGGAATATCGACAGCTTCGCCGGCGCGTGCAAATTCGTACAAGCGTTTGCCGTCTTTTTTAAGTGCTGAAAATACCGGGGGGAATTGTGAAATTTCGCCAATAAATTGAGCTGTCGCGTTGTGGATCAATTTGTCGGTAAGATGTTTGGTTGGGAAAGTTTGGTCAATTTCAGTTTCAAGATCATAAGAAGGTGTCGTGCCTCCAAAAACAAAAGTGCCCGTATACTCCTTGATTTGCGCCTGAAAACTATCAATATTTTTGGTCATTTTGCCCGTGCAAATCACTAATAAGCCTGATGCCAGCGGATCTAAAGTACCAGCATGTCCAACTTTAATCTTTTTGATTTTATGGGCGAGACGTATTTCCCAACGCAATTTGTTAACCACTTGAAAAGAGGTCCAATGCAAAGGTTTGTCAATTAAAAGAACTTTTCCTTCCTGAAAATCTTCTGCTTTAATCATTGGTAGAAGGTTGTATCATGGTTATTTCTGAAATATTTTCATTCTGAATTTCGTTTTTTGGAACGTTCCAGAAATATACCAATAAAACGAGGCCAATCACAATTCGGTACCATCCCCAAGCTTTAAAACCATATTTAGTAAGTACAGCGATGAAAAATTTGATAGCAATCATGGCAATAACAAATGCAACCACATTGCCAATTAAAAACAGCATGATGTGATATTGATCTTGCAAAATCATTTCGTAGCCTTTCATTTCATTTGTGGTTCCTTTTCCCCAAGTTTTTACAAATATGGAATACACGGTTACGGCTGCCATTGTTGGTACAGCTAAGAAAAACGAAAATTCGGCCGAAGCTTTCCTGCTCAATCCTTGCGACATTCCGCCAATAATAGATGCTGCGGAACGACTTGTTCCAGGCATCATGGCTAAACATTGCCAAAAACCAATGACCAGTGCTTTTTTAATAGGGATGTCTTTTTCGTCTAAAATTTTTGGATTTTGAAACCATTTATCTGCAAAGATCAATACGACGCCACCCAAAATCAATACGCTCGAAATGGCAATTTGATTTCCTAACACCGATTCGATGGCATCATCAAATAAATAACCTAAAACCAGGGCAGGAAGTACTGCAATAACTAATTTGAGATAGAAATTGAGATTGGAAAAATCAAAAAACTTTTTCCAATATAAAACAACCACCGATAAAATGGCGCCAAACTGAATAGAAACCTGAAACATTTTTAAAAACTCCCCTTCTGGTAAACCCATTAAAGCTGCCGTAAAACCCATGTGCGCCGTAGAGGAAATAGGCAAATATTCGGTAAGACCTTCAATAATGGCTATAATAATAGCGTCAATTAAATTCATAGAGTAGATAAACTTTTAA
>JBARDR010000698.1:0-5453 GCA_049795335.1 Gelidibacter sp.
ATGTTGCCTTCTGCGATCAAAAAACAGTTGTTGCCTGCGCTTCAAAATGGATTTGTTCTAAAAAGAGCGGTTTTTCAACCCTGTTTAGAGTTGTATCCCATGGTCGAATGGGAGGCTTTAATGCAAAAAATGAACAAACTTAATCGCTTTAAAAAGAAAAACAACGACTTCATCCGAAGGTTTACAGCAGGAGTTAAAGTTGTGGAAGTTGATAGTACGGGCAGATTGCTGGTGCCTAGGGATTTGATGGTGTTTTCGGGAATTTCAAAAGATATTGTAGTGTCTTCAGCAATAAATATTTTGGAGATCTGGGATAAAGATAAATATGAACAAGCTATAGACGATGCGGCCGATGATTTTGCAGATTTGGCTGAGGAAGTTATGGGACAAGATGATGACGAAGATGGAATATCATAATCCGGTTTTACTTATGGAAACGGTTGATGGCTTAAATGTCAAACCAGATGGGGTGTATGTCGATGTGACCTTTGGCGGCGGCGGTCATAGCCGCGAGATTTTAAGACGCTTGGGTCCGAATGGAAAACTATTCGCTTTTGATCAGGACAAGGACGCTCTTTTAAATACGATTGATGATCCACGTTTTACGTTAATCAATGAGAATTTCAGATTCGTAAAGCGTTTCGTGCGTTTTTATGGGGCTAAGGAAGTGGATGGGATTTTGGCCGATTTTGGCGTGTCTTCCCATCAATTTGATGTTGCTGAGCGGGGATTTTCAACGCGCTTTGAAGCTGATTTAGATATGCGAATGAATCAGGATAGTCAGTTGACCGCATTTCATGTCATCAATAAATATGATGAAGAACAGATTAGAGATGTTCTTTTTCAATATGGCGAATTACGCCAAGCGCCAGCAATGGCAAAGTTGATCGTTGAAGAACGCGCGACAAATGAGATCAAGTCAAGCGAGCATCTAAAAGAGGTTTTGAAAAAGTTTGTAAAACATAAGAATGAGCATAAAGTGCTGGCGCAAATCTATCAGGCCATTCGTATAGAAGTGAACCAAGAGATTGAAGCTTTAAAGGAATTGCTGATTCAAACGCCAGAAATGTTAAAAACAGGCGGTCGTTTAAGTTGCATTTCATACCATTCCTTGGAAGATCGATTGGTAAAGCGCTTTATAAGGAATGGGATGTTTGAAGGCGAGCCAGAGCGCGATGTGTTTGGGAATTTTCAAGTGCCCTTAAAAAAAGTTGGTGGATTGATTGTGCCGTCAAAAGCTGAGATAAAAGAAAATAGTAGAGCGCGAAGTGCAAAGCTTCGAATTGCTGAAAAAATATAACCTAAAAATTCCTTCCTTGGCCATTGAGCTTGTCGAAATGGAGGGAAGGTGGATTTAATTCCAGTAAAGGAATTAAGGACGGAAGAGGGTTTAAGGAAATAACAAAGTTAAATTAAACAGATTCCTGCCTTCACAGTGATGAATTTTTATTAAAACTAAAAAAAATCTTCCCTTCGGGAAGATGTCCGCAGGACAGAGGGGACGGATATGAAAAACAATATTTATCACATATTAAGAGGTAAGTTTCTGGTCAGCGATGATTCCTTCAAAAATTGGAAAGTCATCATTTTTATTTCTGTTTTGGCAATTATCATGATTGCGAGTTCACATAGCGCCGATCAAAAAGTACATGATATAGCGCGTTTGAATAATGAAGTCAAAGAATGGCGATCCGCATTTGTGGATGGAAGATCAAAGTTGATGCGTCTCAAAATGGAATCTGGAATCGTCCAAAAAATGGCAGAAAAAGAGATTGCACCATCTCCAAATCCGCCAAAAAAAATAAAAGTTAAATCAGAGAAATAAGTGGCAGTCACTGAAAAGAACATATTGAACCGATTGTATTTTGTAGCAGGCATCATGTTTGTCTTTGCGCTTGCTGTGGTGTTCAAGTTGCTCACTATTCAATTGGTGCAAGGCGATAAATACCGTGAATTGGCTGAAAGGCGCACGGTTAAAAACGTGACTATTCCTGCTAACCGTGGCAATGTTTACGCGTCCGATGGGAGTTTGTTGGCAACTTCAATTCCTAAGTACGACATCCGTTTTGATGCCTTGACGCCGACCGGTAAAACTTTTGAGAGCTATTTGAAGCCATTGAGTGATTCCTTGTCAAAATACACAGGAAAATCTTCAGGGTATCATGAACAAGAGCTGCGAAAAGCAAGGGCAAATAAAAACAGATACGTCCTGATCGCAAGAAATATCAATTACACCGATTATACACGCATCCGCAATTTTCCATTATTGAATCTTGGTGCGTTTAGAGGTGGACTTATTGTGGAGCAAACTACCAAGCGCGAGCATCCTATGGGCGGCATTGCGCAACGTTCTATTGGTTATGAACGCATCGATAAAGATGAGCACGTAGTGCGAGCCGGTATTGAGGGTGCTTTTGGCGAAATGTACTTAAGAGGTACTGATGGCCATAGAATGAAACAAAAAATCGGTCAAGGTCAATGGAAGCCGATTACCGATTATAATGAAATTGAGCCAAAAGACGGCTATGATGTGTATACGACCATGGATGTGAATATTCAGGACATTGCGCACCATGCTTTATTGGAACAACTTGAAAAGTACAAGGCCGATCATGGTTCTGTGATTGTAATGGAAACCAAAACGGGCGAAATCAAGGCAATTTCAAATCTTGGACGGAACGCAAATGGCCAATATTATGAGCGTTTGAATTATGCTATTGGTGAAAGTCATGAGCCTGGATCTACTTTTAAAGTAATGGCCCTAACCGCTGCTTTGGAAGATAAAGTCATTGATACCAGCGATGTTTTCGATACCCAAAAAGGTGTGCTGAGCTTTTATGGTAAAAAAGTACGTGATTCCAAACATGGTGGTTATGGTAAAATATCCCTTGCAAAAGCGATTGAGGTGTCTTCAAACACTGCTATTGTTGCGGCTATTGATAAAGCATATAAAGATCAGCCAAGTAAATTTATCGATCGGTTGTATGCCATGAATTTAAATCAGGGATTGGATTTAGCGCTTGTGGGAGAGCCGATGCCAATTATTCCAGATCCTAGAGTTAAAAATGGGCGTTGGAGCGGGATTGCTTTGCAGTGGATGGCTTACGGTTATGGGGTGTCTTTTACGCCTTTACAGACCTTAACCTTTTACAATGCTATTGCTAATAATGGCGAAATGGTAAAACCTCAATTTTTACGTGAAGTACGCGAATTTGACAAAACCATTGTCCCGTTTAAAAAAGAAGTTCTTAATCCAAGAATCTGTTCTCAGGAAACCGTGGATAAGGTTAAAAAACTATTGGAAAACGTGGTGGAGCATGGCACAGGAAAAAAGTTGTATTCGCCTAATTTTTCTATGGCTGGAAAAACAGGAACCACTCAGAAGGATTATGCCAAGAAAGATAAGCTGAGCTATATTTCGTCATTCGCTGGATTCTTTCCTGCAGATAACCCAAAGTTCTCTTGCATAGTGGTTATTCACGAACCAGACAAAGGGGTTGGGTATTATGGCGCTGACGTATCGGGACCTGTTTTTAAGAAAATTGCACAAAAAATATTTACCGATACGCCGATTTCCGATGAGGTTGAGACCTTGAGGTTCCAAAACCCAATAGTTAGCAAGAACTTTGAGAATTATTATGATGCAGCGCAAACTTATAAAACTATTATGCCCGATGTCAGAGGGATGCCAGCGATGGATGCTTTGGCGCTTTTGGAAAATATGGGCCTTAAAGTGAAAATCGAAGGTGTGGGCGTCATTAAAAAGCAATCCATTGAAAAAGGCAGCAAAATAAAACGCAATCAAGAAGTCTATTTAAATATATAATGGCACAATTAAAAGACATATTATATAAGGTTACTATCAACTCGGTTGTCGGAACGACGAGCGTAACAGTGAACGCTATAGATTTTGATTCTCGACATATCACGCAAGGAGATGTTTTTGTGGCTATTAAAGGAACTGTTACTGATGGCCATCAATATATTGACTTAGCCATTGAAAAAGGGGCGATTGTCATTGTATGTGAAGTTTTGCCAGAAAATTTACAAAGTGACATTACGTATATAGAAGTTGAAAGTGCCAGTAAGGCTCTGGCTTTGATGGCCGCCAATTACTACCACAACCCTTCCGCCAATCTAAAATTGGTGGGTGTTACGGGTACTAACGGCAAAACTACGGTGGCGACTTTGTTGTATCACTTGTTCAAAAAAGCAGGTTTTAAGGTTGGTTTATTGTCTACCGTAAAAGTCATGGTGGATAAGATGGCGTATGAAGCAACACATACTACGCCAGATTCTTTGACTATCAACAGGTATTTAAGTTTGATGAGTGAGGCGGGTGTCGAATTTTGTTTTATGGAAGTGAGTTCTCACGGGATTCATCAAAACAGGACAGAAGGACTACATTTTCAAGGTGGGATTTTTACAAATCTGACGCATGATCATTTGGATTATCACAACACTTTTGCAGAATATAGAGATGTCAAAAAATCATTCTTTGACAACTTGTCCAAAGATGCTTTTGCATTGGTCAATATTGATGATAAAAACGGCTTGGTCATGTTACAAAATACCAAGGCAAAAAAATATACTTACGCTTTAAAAACCTATGCCGATTATAAAGCGCAGATTCTGGAAAATCAATTTACGGGTCTGTTGCTCAAGATTAATAATAATGAAGTTTGGACGCGCTTAATTGGCAATTTTAACGCCTATAATATTTTAGCTATTTACGCTGCCGCAGAATTGTTAGGGCTTGAAAAAGTTGAAAATATGCGTTTGATAAGCGAACTGGAAAGCGTTTCAGGGCGTTTTCAGTATTTTATTTCAGACCAAAAAATAACGGCTATTGTAGATTATGCACATACGCCAGACGCTTTGCAGAATGTATTGGAAACCATCAACAGTATCCGTACAAAAAACGAAGAATTAATTACCGTCGTTGGCTGTGGTGGCGATCGCGATAAAACCAAGCGTCCTAAAATGGGGCATATCGCATCGGCGTTAAGCACAAAAGTCATCTTTACAAGTGACAACCCACGAAACGAAGTTCCTGAAACGATTATAGAAGACATTGAAAAAGGGGTAGAGCCTCAAAATTTCAAAAAAACAGTTTCGATTACCAATAGAAAACAAGCTATTAAAACCGCTTGCCAAATGGCGCAACCCAATGATATCATCCTCATCGCCGGAAAAGGCCACGAAACCTATCAGGAAGTTAAAGGCGTTAAAAGTGACTTTGATGACTATAAAATAGTGCAGGATTTTTTAAAACAGCTGGGAAAATGAGAAACAGGAAGTACGAAGCTTGAATCTCGGAGAATTGGGAATTCTAATAAATAATAATAATTGCAAAACGAATAACGAATAACGAATAACGAATAACGAATAACGAAGTTCAGTTTAACCAACAATCAACAATCAACAATCACTATCTAGATGCTCTATTACCT
>JBARDR010000699.1:0-1773 GCA_049795335.1 Gelidibacter sp.
TAATTTTTTATGGAACAGTGGGATCTTTTGCTTTAAGGCCGGAATATTTTTGGAAGAACTTAAAAAGTACAATCCAGAAACTTACGAAAAATCTCTAGTGGCATGGCAAGCTGCAACAGATAATGAATTGGAAGAAATAACCTCAATGAATATTCCAGACATCAGCGTTGATTATGCCGTAATGGAAAAAAGTAATAAAATAAAGGTAGTCCGATCTGATTTTGAATGGAGTGATATGGGAAGTTTTGAGGCCATGTACGAGTATTTAAAAGCGCAAGGACATCCTGTGGATGCATCCGGAAACATGCATATTGGTAAAAATACGCATACCGAGTTTATTGGAGTGCAAGATTGCATTTTGGTTCAAACCGACGATGCGAATTTAATCTTGTCAAAGGAGTCTTCTCAAGATGTGAAAAAGATATACCAAGATTTAGAACGTATTAATTCAGTTCTAATAAATTAATTTAAAAGGTCTTGGTTATAGTGATTATTATGTCAAATGCTTTACACAAATTCAATGTAGATGAGCGACTCTGCTTTTTCCCGAACAGAACTAAAGTAACGATGTCATATAAAATAGCCCATTAAGTTGAAGTGGTAACTAGAGAAAAACTTTTGAGCAACAGGGTTTTGGCACAAAAATAAACTATTTTTTAAGTAGTGTATTCTCCATATTATCCTATTTTTGCAGACTTTTAAAACGCTTTTAACGGCGTTTTAGCTTTTAATGTAAATCACTGATTTTCATCACATTAAATTTTAATGTGTGATTGATGGCGGCGAAGCCATTGAAAGGATTTTAATGCGTAAAAGCCATTTTAACTCAAATAGTTTACCTCAAAAATTAAAAAAATAGTTTTACTAAATAAAAGTGATGTTTGCGAATAAAAAAGTGAAAATTATAATATGGTTTAGTATGTTCTTTTGTAATATGATAAAGTCCAACTGAATTTGGAAAAAAATCTTAAGAGTTCCACAATAAATGCAGCCCAGTGGAACTTTTTTAAAATGTTTGCTGGCCAGCTAAGGAATTTTGTAGTTGCTACTATTCTGGCGCGATTGCTCATGCCAGAAGACTTCGGTCTTTTGGGAATGGCGATGGTGTTTGCAGGTATTGCAGAATCTTTTGTGGATTTTGGCTTTGGTAATGCCGTCATTCAAAAGCAACAGGTGTCAAGAGTGCAACTCTCCACCATATTTTGGATCAATATGATGATGGCAGGACTTTTAGGTCTTATCATGTTTGCGACAGCGCCTCTTGTGGCGGCTTATTTTGAGATGCCTGAACTAAAAGTGATAACCCAAATAATGTCTTTTACTTTTTTAATAAAGGGCTTATCCACATTACAAGGAGCTTTATTTAAAAAGAAATTGGACTTTAGAACCCCCTTTAAAATAGAAATTGTTGAAGGGGTGCTTTCTGGAGCTTTGGGTATTTATCTAGCTTACGCAGGTTATGGCGTTTACAGTTTGATATATTCACAAATTTTCGGATGGGTTTTGGCAACCACTTTGTTATGGATATTATCGAATTGGAAACCAGCCTTTCTGTTTAATTTGAAAGAGGTCAAAGAGCTTTGGAACTTTGGTTATAAATATTCGTTGAGTATTTTTATTGATTCAATGTTTATTCGACTAGATACGATTGTCATCGGTAAGGTTTTTTCAGCAGCTACATTGGGTCTTTTTTATAAAGCACAAGCCTTAAATAAAATGGTCGTACAATACGCGTTTGGTTCTTTTGCTGGAGTATTATTTCCATCCTTATCT
>JBARDR010000700.1:0-1957 GCA_049795335.1 Gelidibacter sp.
GTTCTTGTATTTCCGGCGGCATAGCGTATGGAAAATATCAATATTAACGACTTCAGAGTCTCGGGTTCCATCAAGATAAACGATCTGAAAACAGAACATAATCTTGATGCTTCAAAAAAAAAAATAAAGAATGAATTAAAAAATGTCCGTAAGGATGTGGCCAAAATTCAGGATACCATGTATGCCCATGGCAAATATGCTGTTTTGGTATGTTTGCAAGGGATGGACACTGCTGGAAAGGATAGTCTCGTCCGTGAGGTTTTTAAGGATTTTAATTCGCGAGGCGTTGTTGTTTATAGCTTTAAAACACCGACGGATTTAGAGCGGAAACACGATTTTTTATGGCGCCACTATATTGCACTTCCCGCACGTGGTAAATTTGGCGTTTTCAATCGCACACATTATGAAAACGCTTTGGTAACCAGAGTGCATCCTTCTTACATTCTTGGTGAAAACATTCCGGGAATAGATGTTGTTGAAGATATTAACGACGATTTCTGGGAGAAGCGATTTGAGGATATCAATAATTTTGAAAAGCATATTGCACAAAACGGCACCATCATTTTCAAGTTCTTTTTAAACCTTTCAAAAAAGGAACAAAAACACCGCTTGTTAAGACGCTTGGAACTTGAGAAAAAAAACTGGAAATTTTCTCCTGGAGATTTAAAGGAGCGTGATCTTTGGGATAATTATATGCACTGTTACGAAGATATTCTCAATAAAACCTCAAAACCTCATGCGCCTTGGTATGCCATTCCTTGTGATGACAAGAATACATCACGATATATCATAGCCAAGGTTTTGTATGATACTTTAAAAACCTATACCGATATTAAAGAGCCAGAATTGGATGATGATATCAAGGCCAATATCGATTTGTACAAAAAGAAGTTGGAAGAAGAATAGTTTCTGTCTTTCAAATCAAAGTTTTTGATAATTGATTTGAAAGGGTTTTACAATTCTGTGTGCAGTTCAAATGTTGTAATATTAGTATATTTAATGCATAAACTATGTTACACTGCTATGAAATACATCTGCATTTTCTTCCTTTTTGCTTTTTCACTTCAACTATCAGCACAATCAGATGCTGAGAATCTCAAGAAAATATACAGCAATTCCTTAACTAACGGTAAGAGTTATGAATGGTTGGATCATTTATCCAATAAAATTGGCTCACGACTTTCAGGATCGTTAGGTGCGGAACGAGCCGTAGCATATACCAAAGAAGAATTAGATAAATTAGGTCTGGATAAAGTATGGCTGCAACCGGTTATGGTTCCAAAATGGGTAAGAGGATTACCTGAATTTGCTTACATCGAAACGCTTCCAGGAAAGACCACGGACGATAATATTTGCGCATTGGGTGGTTCTGTTGAAACCCCAAATGGAGGTGTAAGAGCTCAAGTTGTTGAAGTCAAAGGTATAGATGAATTAAAAGCCTTAACCACAGAAAAAATCAAAGGTAAGATTGTGTTCTTTAATCGCCCTATGCAAGTTGACGTGATAGATACTTTTGAATCTTATGGCGGATGTGCGGACCAACGTTATGCTGGTGCTTATGAAGCAGGTAAATTAGGTGCTGTTGGCATGATTGTGCGCTCTTTGAATTTGCGATTGGATGATTTTCCACATACCGGCGGCATGACTTATGGCGATTTACCAGTGTCAAAACGTATTCCAGCGGCGGCAATAAGCACCAATCATGCTGAGTTGTTGAGTACGATGTTGGCCTTGGATCCTTCCATTACGTTCTTTTTTAAGCAAAACTGTAAGCAATTGGCAGATGTGGAATCTCACAATGTTATCGGGCAAATTACAGGATCAGAATTTCCAGACGAATATATCGTCGTGGGTGGGCATTTGGATTCTTGGGATTTGGGTGATGGTTCGCACGATGATGGCGCAGGCGTAGTGCAATCTATGGATGTGCTTAGGCTATTGAAAGAAAGTGGTATTA
>JBARDR010000701.1:0-3816 GCA_049795335.1 Gelidibacter sp.
GCAGTAAGATATCCGAACTTTTTGGTGAGGTTATTGATGGTGAGAATAGTTTCCACGATGTTTTTCTAATTGATTAGTTATACGTATGACGAGAGATGCTTAAATTTGTTACATAGGAAAATATAAAACTTTACATTTGGTTAACTTGACATCATGGAAGATCTTAAAATATCACTGCGAAAACCTTCTTATCCGATATCGGAAAAGTTGCATGACTATCTTTCTGAATATAACAGAAACATAAAATTACCTATTTTTTATGATGACTTGTTGCGCTTTCAAGGTTCGATTGTATTGTATGATAAGAATGATAATGACACACTTTGGGTACGAGTATATTTTAATGAATTTGAACGACAAGAGATTGATTTGAGTCTGAAGAAAGTTTATACGCTCTTGCATTCTGACGGTAACGAACGTACCATTCCGTTTTTAAATGTGGATGCCATAGACTATTGCACCTTTGGAAATTCAAAGCCGTTTCGGGTTAAGGTTAGAAATATTCTTAACGATAATTACAGCTATTTATATGTAAAAAAAGCGGATGCTTCGCGTATTTACGGATTAGAATTGGAGCACATGCTTTCGCCCTATAACTTGAATTTTTTGGTCTATCAAGACACCTTGATTGAAGAGCATATTGCGGGTATTCCTGGCGATGAATTTATAAAGAACATGTTGCCCAATTGTTCGACCTCTGAAAAATCGCAGATTGCCAAAGAGTTTGTAAAGTTCAATGAACGCTGTATGATCCGACTTTTAGGAGATATGCGCTCTTATAATTATGTTATTGTGCCAACTCATGATTTTGATCACGTAGTTTATAAAATTCGGGCCATAGATTTTGACCAACAAAGTTTTGAGGGAAAATTTAATGTGTATCGTCCTCAGTTTTTTAAGGAAAATTTAGCGATGGTACAATTGGTACAAGGATTATTTCAGAAAGAATCCATTGATCAATATAAATTGGAAGAACGCTCCATTGTGGCCAAACGATTGATCAGCTATCATGAGCGTATCAAGGAATTATTGGATTGTATGATTGCTGATACGATATCTAAACCAGAACATATTGAGCTTTTAAAAATGAAGATTTACGAATACACTCAAGATTTAGAATTCAAACGCAGTAAAAATATGGGTGAAATCGTGAAAAATGCCCTGGATTTTGTGCAGCGGAACTATGAGAATGTGAATATGCGTTCTTTGAAATAGAGGCAAAGAAGTCAGAATATAGATTTGCTTTGGATAAAATTAAAATTTTCAATTTAAAATTGAGGTTTCTTCCGAATTTATTGAGCGATGCAGTCTAAAAATAAATCGAACCTGAAATTCTTCACCTGATCTGGTAAATAGGATATTATGTTCTAATCAGAAAACAATAATAAATAATACCAATAACAAAAAGAGAATAATATTTAATTCCAGTTCTCGTCAAAATCTAGATTCTCGTAATCATCCACATCAAAATCGTCGTCAAACTCATCGTAGTCATCATATTCATTTTCAGCTTCAAATGATTTTTGAGGCGCTTCTGTAGGAATTTGACCATGTACGAACATAAGATTTGGATAATCAGTGCCTGGGGTTTCTTCAACGATTTCAGCTAATTCCACGTAAAAAGTCCACATGTTGAAGAAATCGTAAACATAGATTAATTTGGTCTTATTTTCATCAGACACGTCGTTGATAGGTGTTTCTGACATCAACCTCATTTTGTCATAACCTTCACTCGTATCAAACATTGAAATTTCCTCGCCTTGATTCCATTCATCATCACTTAAATAAAAAGAGGCCATTTCAATACCATCAAAGCCAAAAGCTTGGGTGATACTGTTATGAAGGTCTTCAAGTGAATCTGTTTCGCGAATTTCAATATCCCTAAAAACATCATCCTCGGTGTCGTTGTCAAGAACTATTCTGAATCTATAAACCATGTTTAAAATTTAATTTGCAAAGTTAAACCTTTTTCTATTATCTACTAAAGCGATGTAATGTAAATGTCATTGCTGATAAGAGGAAAAATGCTCCAATTTGATGTGCAACACCCAACCAGAGTGGCACACCATAAATAATGGTAAGTACACCCAATAAAAACTGAATACCAACAAGAATGAGCAAGCTGTTAAGGCTTTGGTCTTGCCCTCTAGTTAAGGTCATTTGTTTGCCACGATACCAGATGATCGCGATCATAATCACAACAATATAAGCAAAGGTGCGGTGAAAAAATTGAATGCCACTTGGGTTTTCAAGAAAGTTCAGGTATAGTGGATCAATGGCATAAGCTGATTCATGCATAAATTTTTCTTCGTTCATAAATGGCCAATGGTTATGCAGTAATCCAGCTTTTAATCCGGCAACAAAACCTCCATAAATAATCTGAATCAACAGAATAATGTACCCCACAATGATGAGGTTTCTAAAGTTTTTATCTACTGCTTTTTTATGAGGAAATTTTAAATCCAAAGCCACCCAAAGGGTTGCTGCGAAAGTCAAAAATGCCGTGGTTAAATGTGCCGCCAATCTGTAATGGCTCACGTTTGGCATGTCCACTAAACCACTTTTTACCATATACCAGCCCAAAAAACCTTGAAATCCACCAAGAAATAATAAGACGAGGCTTTTTTTAATTGTTTTGCCGGTCAGTTGTTTGGTAGCTAAAAAATAGATAAATGGAAAAATAAAAACAAGACCAATGAGGCGTCCCATTACACGATGCAACCACTCCCAAAAGTAAATACCTTTAAAATCGGACAAGGTAAAATGTGAATGCAACTTCTGGAATTCGGGATACTGTTGGTAAAGATCAAAAGCTTTCTGCCATTCCACTTCATTGAGTGGCGGAATCGTGCCAGTAATCAATTTGTAATCGGAGATGGACAAACCAGAATCCGTTAACCTAGTAATCGCACCAATAATTACCATGACAAAGAGTAGTGCACAACCCGTAAGAAGCCAATAAATGACCTTCTTATTATCTTTTTGTTTTACCATTAAAAAATGAATTTAATACTGCGACTACGCTCAGTAGCCAAGTTTAAAATAAAGTTGAACTTCAATTTCAACTTCGATTTCAATTTGTTAAACTAATTCCTCAAACCTCAGTCAGCCCCAAACGTTTTCCTTCCGTCAACATCAACTCATAGGCTGCTGCATGTTCATTGGGAATTTGACCTTCCAAAATAGCTTCTTTAATTGTTTCCTTGATCAGTCCGATTTCTCGCGAGGGTTTTAATCCAAAGGCTTCCATAATTTCTTCGCCCGAAATTGGGGGTTGGAAATTGCGAACTTGGTCGCGCTCTTCAACTTCAATAATCTTATCTCTGACGAGTTTGAAATTATTGTGATATTTTTTGAATTTCTTCGGATTTTTTGTTGTGATATCTGCTTCACACAATACCATTAAATCATCCACATGATCGCCCGCGTCAAAAACCAAGCGTCTCACGGCAGAATCCGTCACATCATTTGCCAAGGCAATTGGTCGGGAGCTCATAAATACCATTTTTTGAACAAACTTCATCTTATCATTCAAAGGCATTTTCAAGCGTTTAAATAACTTGTAGACCATTTTGGAGCCTTCAAACTCATGGCCGTGAAAGGTCCATCCCACCTTTTTACTGAATTTTTTTGTGGGAGCTTTCCCGATATCATGCAAAAGCGCTGCCCATCGTAGCCAAACATCATTAGTGTGCAGGGCAATATTATCAACGACTTCTAAGGTGTGATAAAAATTATCCTTATGTGTCTGTCCTTCTTTTTCATCGATACCTTTTAAGGCGGTCAATTCTGGAAGGATATAGTTCAGTATTCCCG
>JBARDR010000702.1:0-3302 GCA_049795335.1 Gelidibacter sp.
TCATTGGTGTGGAACCGAAAGGCGCTCCTTCCATGTTAACCTCCCTTAAAAACCAACGCAACACCGAATTAAAAAATATTGAATGTTTTGTCGATGGCGCTGCAGTAAAACGTGTGGGCGATTTGAACTTTGAGATTTGTCAGCAAAATGCAATTGAAGTCATTACCGTCGATGAAGGCAAAGTTTGTGAAACCATCCTCGATTTGTACAATAAAGATGCGATTGTTGTAGAGCCGGCAGGCGCTTTAAGTATTGCTGCCTTAGATCAATATGCTGATGAAATACAGGGTAAAAACGTGGTATGCATCATTAGCGGTAGCAATAATGACATCACTAGAACGGCCGAAATCAAGGAACGCGCACTTTTATATGCGAACCTCAAACATTATTTTATCATCAAGTTTCCTCAGCGTGCTGGTGCACTTCGTGAGTTTGTGGTCGATATTTTAGGGCCAACTGATGATATCACACATTTTGAATACACCAAAAAAACAAATCGTGATAACGGTGCGGCCGTCGTGGGATTGGAATTGAAATCAGCCGATGATTTACAACCACTGATTACCAAGATGAAACTCCATAATTTTTACGGCGATTACCTTAACGACAAACCAGAACTATTTCAATTTTTAGTATAAAACGAAAGCTATGAGCACAATACCAGAACAGTTTAGAATTAAATCATTAATCCATCAAAACAGCTATTTAGTAGATGGCGAATTAAAATCCTGGTCTGGAGAAAGCTCAGAAGTTTATTCTACCATTTCCTCAACTGAAGTATATCAGCCCACTTTATTGGGCACCATTCCAACCTTAGGCGAAAAAGAGGCTTTGGACGCTTTGGATGCTGCTGTAAATGCCTATGACAAAGGTCAAGGATTGTGGCCTACCATGAAAGTGAAGGACCGCATTGATTGCATGGAAAATTTCGCAACCCAAATGAAAACCAAACGCGAGGAAATCGTCAAATTACTCATGTGGGAAATTGGGAAAACACTTCCTGATTCAGAAAAAGAATTTGACAGAACGATCGATTATATTTACGATACGATCGAAGAATACAAACAACTCGATAGAGACAATGCCAAATTTGAAAAACATGACGGCGTTTATGCGCATATCAAAAGAGGCCCACTTGGCGTCGTACTCTGCTTAGGACCTTATAACTATCCTTTAAACGAAACGTTCGCGCTGTTGATTCCTGCGTTGATAATGGGAAATACCGTCATCTTCAAACCAGCAAAATTTGGAGTGTTATTAATTTCTCCTTTATTGGAAGCTTTTCAAAGCAGTTTTCCTAAAGGCGCTGTCAATATTCTTTACGGTCGCGGAAGAACCGTGGCCACACCAATTATGGAATCCGGGAAGATTGATGTATTGGCGCTTATCGGCAATAGTAAATCGGCCAACGCACTTCAAAACCAACATCCAAAAAGCAACAGACTTCGCCTTGTTTTAGGTTTGGAAGCAAAAAACCCGGCCATTGTGCTTAAGGATGCTGATTTGGATTTAGCGATCGATGAATGTATTGCTGGAGCAACCTCATTCAACGGACAACGTTGTACCGCATTAAAAATCATGTATGTTCATGAAGCTATAGTCGAAGAATTCAATAAGCGATTTTCTGCCAGAGTAGACGAGTTGAAATTTGGAAATCCTTGGGAAGCCGGCGTAAAGCTAACGCCTCTACCTGAACCTGAAAAACCACAATACATCCAGGAATTGATTGACGATGCCATTGAAAAAGGTGCCAAAATATTAAATAAAAGAGGAGGAGTAACATCTGAAAACTATATTTTTCCCGCCGTTTTATATCCCGTGAATAAAGACATGCGCGTGTTTCAAGAGGAACAATTTGGTCCCGTGATCCCTGTCGTTCCATTTAAGGATATTAAGGAACCTTTGGATGATATGGCCGAATCAAATTACGGACAACAAGTAAGTTTGTTCGGAAGTGATATTAAAACATTAGCGCCACTGATCGATACCTTGGTTAATTTGGTATGTCGCGTCAACCTAAACAGTTCTTGCCAACGTGGCCCAGATGTGTATCCATTTACTGGTAGAAAAGACTCTGCTGTAGGCACTTTGAGTGTTCATGATGCACTCCGCTCCTTTTCCATAAGAACATTTGTCGCTTCAAAAGACAATGCATATAACAATGCTATTTTAAAGAATTTATTAGACAGCAAAGCCTCCAATTTTGTGAGTACGGATTATATCCTTTAAAAAAAGTTAAAAATAATTTGAGATATTAAATAATATGTTACTTTTGAACCATGATTCTAATGAAAAATAAAATACGTCCATCAAGTCCCGCAATGGTATTGCGCAGACGCTGTGCATTCTAACCTTAAAAGAAGCCACTAACGTATATTTATTTTTTTACCTTGATCAATTCACTACACATAATTTACTTTTCAAATCCAGTTGTTTTAAATAGCAACCGCATAAGGACATGTCATATATTATTCCGTCGCCCTTAAGGGTGCGCTATAATTTTTGAACCTAGGTGAGTCCGGTTCTTTTTTCCGACAATTTCATTTTTAATTTTTTTAATTTAAACATCAAGACAATGGAAATTGTTATTGCTAATAAATCTCATGCCGTTTACGCTCAAATCATTTGCGATACCATTGCCGAATCAGCGAAAGTAAGAGGGACGGGGATTGCCAGACGTACGCCCGAATATGTCATCTCCAAAATGGAAATTGGAAATGCAGTTATTGCTTTGGATGGCGATGAGTTTGCCGGATTTTGTTATATTGAAGCTTGGGGCCATGGCAAATTTGTTGCCAATTCCGGACTGATTGTACATCCTAATTACAGAGAACAAGGTTTAGCCAAAAAGATAAAGCAACGAGTTTTTCAACATTCCAGAGAGAAATTCCCTGACTCCAAAATATTCAGTATCACTACAGGATTGGCCGTTATGAAAATGAACAGTGAACTGGGCTATAAACCCGTTACATTTTCAGAATTGACCAATGACCAAAGTTTCTGGAATGGCTGTCAGTCTTGTAAAAACTATGACATCCTTCAACGTACCGAACAAAAAATGTGCTTATGTACAGGTATGTTGTACGACCCGAAATCAAAGAACAGTGACGAACCACAAGAAGTAAAAGCCAAGGTTTTCCAAAGATTAAAACAAATCAAACAGACCTTGTTTTTAAAAAAAGAAAATAAATCATGAGTAAAAAATTAGTTTTAGCCTATAGTGGCGGCTTGGACACCTCCTATTGCGCCGTACATTTAAGTAAAGATCTCGGTTATGAAGTACACGCTATAAGTGTGAATAC
>JBARDR010000703.1:0-1629 GCA_049795335.1 Gelidibacter sp.
CATCTCTACAAATCGCGTCAATAGTTTGAGATAAGTTGTGTTCATTTTTTTTATCCATCATAAATACATTCGTTCCTCCCGAACCTTGTAAAGGTTTAAGAATCATTTTTTGCTTTTGCTCCTTAAAAAATTCCTTTATTTCGTTATGATCTCTGGTGATAATGGTTTTCGGACGAAGTATTTCCGGGAAATGCTGAAAATACATTTTATTAACGGCTCCTGCCAAACTACTTGGATGATTCAGTACCAGAACACCATTGTTCATCGCAATTTCTCCAAAAATAAAGGCAGCGTTATAGGCCCAGTCGCGCTCATTTATTTCATCAGCTGGATTATTTCTTAAAAACAGAACATCCAAATCCTCTGACGAGACATTGACAAATTCTTCTTTTTGAACGGCCTTAAAGTAGGTTTCTTCTCCTTTGAAAACACGGTCTTTTATGGTTTTACAGCGCACCGAAAGATGGCCTTTGGAAGCGTATGAAAGTTCGCCAACCCCAATAAAAAACACCTCATGCCCTCTTTTATAGGCCGCATATCCCAATGCAGGTGTTGTATAATTCCACTTTTCCGTGGCGTGATCATTAATTATAAATCCTATTTTCATTGTATCATATTTTAATTTACAAGATCCACAATATTAATCCCCATCCTTAACTTTTTTAAACGTTCCTTTACCTCATTTCGATCTAAGAAACTTGGTAGAATGGGTTGTTTCAATACGTTTCTATAAAGCAATTCTTCAATCAATTTAATGTGGGTCATATTAAATTTACCGGTATAAAGCGTTTCCAATTGGCCTCCGTTTTTAAGGTATTTCATCAAATCCATGAGACCGGCCAGGTAAACGGCGTCTTTGGTAAGTCCGCCGCCTCTATAAACACGCATGCTAATATAATAAGCGACCCGATTTGGAAAAGCGTAAGTGTTTCTAAGGAGATTAAAAGTGTCTATAAAACTCGCGTTTTCAATCATGGATTGCACAGCAATGACGCGTCCGGCCAAAAGACGGAGACGATTCACAGTCAATCCGCCCACCAAGTATTCGGAAATAACTGCCAAACCTTCCTGTAGTTGGTCATAACCTTCAAAACCTTCATACATTTGTTTCAAAGGTTGACTTTTTCCATTACAATACGTTAAGATATGGGTTCCGATTTCGTGTTGTATCAACGCATCACACCGTTTAGCATCCAAGTCCATTTCATTATTAATGAGTAATTTTGATTTGTAGACCATAATCCCGGCAACATCATCCCTGACATCGATTTCAAGATCTAAGTCTGGGAATTGTTCGGAATAGTAATCGATTTCTCTTTGTGCATGTTTTGCGAATTCGGTCGCATTAAATCGCTTGGAAGTACTAATTACTTCTGCTTTGGGATAGGTTTTTAGAATGTCTTTTGCAGTTTCTAAAACGTCTTCTTGGATCAGGCCAAAAAGACTTTCGCCAATAAACCTAAAATTGTCCGTGCCACGTTCTTCAAGCATAAGGAGCTGTTTCTCTATCTCAAGACGTTTTCCTCTTAAGATGAAGGCAATCGTAGGATCTTCAATAAGATCTATTGGAATGTTAAAAAGTTTCCGTTTTTCCAATTCAGGATCGATTGAAATGAGCCTGTATTTGAA
>JBARDR010000704.1:0-2194 GCA_049795335.1 Gelidibacter sp.
ATAATGGCTTTCTCTTCGCCAGAAACTACGCATAATTGATCAGAATTTACAGCGGCAATAGATAGGTTTTCTGGCAATATTTCAGATAGTTTATCATAATTGGTTCTAACAGATAGCATACTGCCTCCTGGTAATTGGCTGACCAATCGTCCCCGAACTGCTACTAATAACAAAGCATCTTTTAAAGAAAATATGCCGGCCAAATGAGCGGCTACAAATTCGCCAATACTATGTCCGCAGAGCAATGTTGGTTGAATTCCCCAACTTATCCAAAGTTGGGATAAGGCGTATTCAATTACAAATAATGCGGGTTGTGTAAATTGTGTGTCCTTTAGCTGGTTTTCTGCTTCATCTGAATTGTTTTCAGGATAGACAATCGTACGGATGTCATAATTATAAGCGTCCTGTAAAAGCTCAGCACAATGATCTACGGCTTCACGAAATACAGATTCATGTTCGTAAAGTCCTCTGCCCATTTGCAAATACTGTGCACCTTGGCCCGGAAATAGAAATGCTAGGTTGCTAGGAATAATCTTTAAATCTGACGACTTAATTGTATTTGTTTCATCGGACAATAATTGATGGTAAGCATTATCTGAATCCGTCGCTAATAAAAAACTTCGTTTATTGAAAGTGTCTCGTGTGGCACTCAATGAATAAGCTACATCTGCTAAGTTTATATCTTTTGAAGAATTTATATAATTGCCCAGTGCAACTTTATATCCTTCACGACTGTTTTCGGTTTTTGCGGACCAAGTTAGGAGTTGTAAAGGTCTGCTCTTTCCGGAGGTTTTCGGTATTGTGTCAAATTCTTCAACGACGATATGGACATTGGTACCGCCAACGCCGAAAGAACTGATGCCAGCACGACGAATTTTTTCAGATTCCCAATCGCGTAACACATTATTAACGAAGAAGGGACTATTCTCAAAATCGATTGATGGATTAGGAGAAGAAAATCCTAATGATGGAGGAATTTGACGGTTGCTCAGCGCTAAAATGGTCTTAATGAAACCTGCAACACCGGCCGCTGCGGTAAGATGGCCCATATTGCTTTTTATCGAACCAATCGCACAAAAACCTTTCTTGCCCTGTTTGCCGAACGCATCCTGCAGACCTTCAATTTCAATAGGATCGCCAATTGGAGTTGCCGTTCCGTGTGTTTCAATATAACCAATATCAGAAGGCGATATATTGGCGTCATTAAGTGCTTTGGATATGGCACCAGATTGCCCTTCTACACTAGGCGCTGTAAAGCTACCTTTGTCTCCACCATCGTTATTTATGCCAACACCTTTTACGATACCATATATGTGGTCGCCATCTTTTTTTGCTTCCTCTAAGCTTTTTAGAAGTACGACGCCACAGCCATCGCTAAAAACCGTTCCTTTTGCTTGCGCATCAAATGGACGGCAATGTCCATCGGGACTCATGATCGAACCTTCTTGATATAGATGTCCACTGTAAATAGGCGCTGTTACACTAGAGCCGCCAGCAATAGCGACATCGCATTGAGCACTTCGAATCGCTTCAACAGCCTGTGCAATTGCAAGAAGCGATGTTGAACACGCAGAATGAACACTTACTGCTGGTCCTTTTAAATTTAAATGATAGGCCGTTCTGGTCGCAATATAATCCTTTTCATTAAGTGAACTTGCTTGTAATTCTCCAACTTGATTTAATAGTTCTTTATTAGGAATTACATTGTTTAGATAATAAGTGTTCATACCCGTGCCTGCGTAAACACCAATACTGCCATCGTAATGTTTAGGAAGGTAACCTGATTGTTCGAGCACTTCCCATGCTGTTTCTAGAAACAAGCGTTGTTGTGGATCCATGACTGAAGCCACTTTTGGATTTAATCCAAAGAATCCTGCATCAAATTTTTTTGCGGAAGGCATAATTCCTCGAGCTCGCACGTAAAGAGGATCATTCCGTAAAGCATCGGAAACATTCGGGTCTAATTCTTCTAAAGAAAAAAAGGAGATCGTTTCTTTTCCGTTTTTAAGAATTTCCCACAATTCTTGAATGGTGTCTGCTCCTGGAAACCGTCCTGCCATACCAATAACGGCAACATCTTTAGAGGTGCTGTTGTTAGTATCTTTTTTGATGAACGGTTTAGTTTTTGTGCTGTTGTTAGGTTCTAGATAATTCGAAATTTCAGCAATTCTCGGGAACTGATAAAGCTTGGTAA
>JBARDR010000705.1:0-1562 GCA_049795335.1 Gelidibacter sp.
AACGACGCTAAGTCCAAAGCCATTCAATTGACTTCGGGACAATCTGACGCATTTAAAAGATATAACTGGAGAGATCCACAACTTATTAGCTTTAAGGCTGAAGATGGCGCGCAGGTGCCTGCCAGACTTTACGTGCCTGAAGCCTCAGTAAAAAACAATGCTGCCGTGATTTTTGTCCATGGTGCAGGCTATCTTCAGAATGTCCACAAATGGTGGTCATCTTATTTTAGAGAATATATGTTTCATAACTTATTAACTGATTTAGGCTATACCGTTATCGATATTGATTACCGAGGAAGTGCAGGTTACGGCAGAGATTGGCGTACGGGAATTTACCGACATATGGGCGGAAAAGATTTATCTGATCAAGTGGATGGCGCTAAATACCTGATGGAAAATCACGGCATTGACAAGGATAAAATCGGCATCTATGGTGGCAGCTATGGCGGTTTTATCACCTTAATGGCATTATTTAATGAGGCAGATACTTTTACTTCTGGTGCCGCATTGCGCTCGGTTACAGATTGGGCACATTACAATCATGGCTACACTGCCAATATTTTAAACGAACCTTTTAACGATCCTATCGCCTACGAACGCTCCTCGCCTATTTATTTTGCAGAAGGCTTAAAAGGTAATCTGCTTATCGCTCATGGCATGCTGGATGTTAACGTACATTTTCAAGATGTGGTCCGTTTAGCACAACGTTTGATTGAATTGGGCAAGGATAATTGGGAAATGGCCATTTATCCAGCAGAAGACCATGCATTTGTAGAGCCAAGCAGCTGGACAGATGAATATAAGCGTATTTTAAAACTCTTCAACACGACCTTACTCGAGGAGTAATCATAAATAAAACCCTACAAAACAATACCTTACCCCTAACGCGGTAAGGTGTTTCTGTTTAATGACCACAATGTAATATTATGGTTGAATAGGTATTTGAATTGCAAAACCATTCGATTTTAACTACTTTTGCAATAATCAAAACGCACTATATGCAAACGACGCCAAAAATAACCAAAGACATATCCTTCGAAGAATTCCAATCCGAAATCTTAAGTGATTATAAAATTGCAATGACCAGCAGAGAGTGTAGTTTGTTGGGCAGACGCGAAGTTCTGACTGGAAAAGCGAAGTTTGGAATTTTTGGAGACGGAAAGGAAGTGCCACAATTGGCATGGGCCAAAGTATTTAAAAACGGCGATTTCCGCTCTGGATATTATAGGGATCAAACCTTTATGATGGCGATTGGCGAGTTGAGTATTCAACAGTTTTTTGCCGGATTATATGGCGATCCTGATATTAATCACGATCCGATGTCGGCAGGACGTCAAATGGGTGGCCACTTTGGCACACACAGCTTGGATGAAAAAGGCGAGTGGAAAAATCTATTAGAACAAAAAAATTCAAGTGCCGACATTTCTCCTACTGCAGGACAAATGCCACGGCTTTTAGGTTTAGCACAAGCTTCAAAAATATATCGAAATGTCAAGGGCATTGACAGCACCAAATTCTCAAATAAAGGAAATGAAGTCGCTTGGGGCACCATAGGAAATGCC
>JBARDR010000706.1:0-3954 GCA_049795335.1 Gelidibacter sp.
TTTTTATCGAGCACTAGGCCATTTGAAACGACATTTTTATAAGCTACCGAATCAAAAACCATGGTTGCAATAGCATGCAAGGTATAAAACCATCCACGAGTTTGATCCACACCTTCAGCGATGAAATCAGCCGGGAAAGCTTTGTGCTCATCGATTAATTCCTTGTTTTCAAAAGGATAATGCCATTGTGCATAAGGCATCGCTCCAGAATCGAACCAAACGTCAATCAAATCCGTTTCACGTGCCATTGGTTTTCCTGACGGAGACACCAATACAATCTCATCAACAATATTTTTATGTAAATCTATTTTCGCATAGTTTTCTTCGGAATTGTTACCGATTTCAAACGCTGCGAAAATATCCGCAGGCATAAATCCTTGTGCTACGGATTTTTGCATCTCTGTTTTCAATTCCTCAACAGACCCGATGCAGATTTCCTCCTTACCATCTTCAGTTCTCCAAATTGGTAATGGGATTCCCCAATAACGTGAACGTGATAAATTCCAATCATTAGCATTTGCCAACCAATTTCCAAAACGTCCTGTTCCGGTCGATTTTGGTTTCCAGTTGATGGTTTCATTCAATTCGAACATTCTGTCTTTGACATCTGTCACTTTAATGAACCATGAATCTAATGGGTAATACAGGATTGGTTTATCCGTACGCCAGCAATTAGGATAGCTGTGCTTATATTTTTCGACCTTAAAGGCCTTATTTTCATTCTTTAATTTAAGGGCCAAACGCTCATCAACGCTTAAATATTCCTTAAGGTTGGCAATCACAGATTTCAAGCTCTCTTTTTGCTTCTCGTATTCTGTAACGAGTTCGTCATCTGCTAAATATTCCGATTTCACATATTCGCCGGCAAAACCATAAAAGTCATCTCTGACCTCTTTTCTAAAGCGTCCTTGTAAATTGACCAATGGCACCAAATTTCCGTTTTCATCTTTGACCAATAAAGGTGGCACTTCAGGAACGGCCTGTTTAGCAACCAAGGCATCGTCCGCACCAAAAGTTGGTGCTGTATGGACAATTCCGGTTCCATCTTCAGTGGTTACGAAATCGCCAGAAATAACTCTAAAGGCATTTTCCGGATGGTCGTTTGGAAGTGCATACGGCAATAACTGCTCATAAGTAATGCCAACCAAATCCTTTCCTTTAAATTCCTTAACAATGAAATATGGAATCTTTTTATCCCCAGTAGTATATTCTAATAATTCCGGTTTGGTTTCAACCCTTTTGAACTTTCCATCAAACTGGTTATTAACCAACGGTTTTGCAAGAATAACGTTCAGAGGTTCAAACGTGTACTGATTATAGGTTTCTACCAATACATAATCAATCTTTGGCCCAACGGTTAGTGCAGTATTACTTGGCAAAGTCCACGGCGTCGTAGTCCAAGCCAAAAAGTAAATATCGCCTTCATTTTGTAAAAAATCAGGAAGCGAATCAGCATTGGCTTTAAATTGCGCAACCACCGTCGTATCCGTCACATCCTGATAGGTCCCAGGCTGATTAAGCTCATGAGAACTTAATCCGGTACCGGCTTTTGGAGAATAAGGTTGGATGGTATAGCCTTTATATAATAAGTTCTTGTTATAGATTTCCTTTAACAACCACCAAACACTCTCCATATATTTTGGTTCATAGGTAATGTATGGATCGTCCATATCAACCCAATAACCCATTTTTTGAGTCAACTCATTCCAGGCATCAGTGTAACGCATTACTGCTTTTCGACAGGCCGCGTTATAATCTTCTACTGAAATGGTTTTTCCGATATCTTCTTTAGTGATTCCAAGCTCCTTCTCCACTCCCAATTCAATAGGCAATCCATGAGTATCCCAACCGGCCTTACGCTTTACCTGAAAGCCTTTCATGGTTTTGTAACGTGGAAAAATATCTTTTATGGCACGCGCTAAAACGTGGTGTACTCCTGGTAATCCGTTTGCAGAAGGTGGCCCTTCAAAAAATACAAACGGCGTGTGACCTTCTCGTGTAGTTACGCTTTTATCAAAAATGTTGTTTTCTTTCCAATAATTGCGGATTTCTTCTGCAACTTTTGGTAAGTCAAGTCCTTTATATTCAGTGAATTTACTGCTCATTATTTCCTTAATTCTAATCGAAGTGCGAAATTAATGATTTTTAGTAAATTAGAATGCCAAAATTAGGTAAAATGAGGGCTGGCGGATGACATGCTACAAACAGAGATCCCCACGCAGAAGTTGTTGGAAGAAAACGCTAACAAAGGCAAAAACATCAGCAAAGTTTAAAAACAAACACATTTATTTATATTTACTGATTCCTTAGTAATTTTCTTAAGGTTTTTGGATTCATCCGATTATTGAAAAACACAATTAAATAGACTCTTTCACTATGGGACTCCATTTTAAAATAAAGTGAAATACTTTTGTGAATGATAGCTTTCTTAATGTTTAACTCAACATTTATCGCAGGAAAATCGACTTGATTAAGTTTTATCTTATTTAAAACGGCATTGGTTAAATCATGAAACTCTTTGACTTCCTTAAAAGTCCATCTCACTTCCAGATTTTCTAAGATTTCGAAATATGTGATTTTCGCAAATTTTGTCCAAACAATTTCCATAGATTCATAAGCCGTATGTTCTACTTACTTCTTCCATGACTTGATCATGAGAAACTGTATTACCATTTTCAAGATCTTTCAAACCTGCTTTAATGAAGATTTTTTCATCCTCAGAAATTTCATCAGACCATGATGTGTCATTTTCATTTTTGACTTCTATAATCTTGGAAATAATACGTTCATCTTTGAGCCTGATCAACCATTCCAAGAGTTTATATTTTTCCAATTGAATATCCATTGCTGTTAAATTTAAATATTAAAGATAACGATTTATTTCAAAATAAATCCCACAGCCTAAACCAAAAAACTAACCAAATCCTCAATTTTAGAAATCAATTGGATTTTGATCACTGTATTTTTAAGTGCTATTTTATTGTATTTAGACACGAAAATGGTTGAAAACCCTAGTTTTTCAGCTTCTAGAATGCGTTGCTCGATCCGTTGTACAGGACGGATTTCTCCAGACAGACCAACCTCGGCCGCAAAACAGTAATCTTTAGGAATCGCTACATCTTCATTGGAGGACAATACTGATGCAACTACCGCTAAATCAATCGCTGGATCATCCACTGAAATACCGCCGGTAATGTTCAAAAACACGTCTTTGGCCCCTAATCTAAATCCCGCGCGCTTTTCTAAAACGGCCAAAAGCATGTTCAAACGCTTGGCATTAAATCCTGTGGCTGAGCGTTGAGGCGTTCCGTAAACCGCCGTACTTACCAAAGCTTGTACTTCAATCATCAATGGACGCATGCCTTCTAAAGTCGAAGCTACGGCATTACCTGAAAGCTCTTCGTCTTTTCTGGAAATCAAAATTTCAGACGGATTGGAAACTTCACGCAAGCCTGAGCCCTGCATCTCGTAAATACCCAATTCATTGGTCGATCCAAACCGGTTTTTATGGGCTCTTAAAATTCGGAACACATGATTACGATCGCCTTCAAATTGCAATACGGTATCTACCATATGCTCCAATATTTTTGGACCGGCGATATTCCCATCCTTTGTGATATGACCAATTAAAATAACTGGGGTTGCTGTTTCTTTGGCAAACTTTATAAGCTCGGTAGTACATTCCTTGATTTGTGAAATGCTTCCTGAGGACGATTCTATATAATCGCTATGTAAGGTTTGGATGGAATCAATGACCACGATATCGGGCTCCAAAGCCTCAATTTGTTTAAAGATATTTTGGGTCTTGGTTTCCGTCAGAATATAACAATTCGCATTAGTCGGATTAATGCGTTCGGCACGCATTTTGATTTGCTGCTGACTTTCTTCACCAGACACATACAGCGTTTTATAAGGCAGTTTTAATGAAATTTGAAGCAGCAACGTACTCTTGCC
>JBARDR010000707.1:0-2264 GCA_049795335.1 Gelidibacter sp.
GTAGGAGCCATTGAAATTAAAGTCGAAATTGTAGTCGAAAATGAAGATGAGAATGAAGTGGAACTGAACACTTCTAAAAGCTTAGTTATAAAATTGAATTTCGACCTGAAACAAAGATATGCTTTGAATTGAAGATAAAATCGGATTCAAAGGCTCTGAAGTTGGAATTAATTCCGAAATTACCATAGCTTTTGCGAAGGCGGATACTCAAAACAAGAAACTAAAAACCTGAAACCTTTTTAACCATGCAACCCAATAATCCTCTTCACGGTATCAAATTAGAACAAATCATTAATGAGCTGGTTGCGCATTATGGTTGGGAATATATGGGTTCTATCATTAAAATCAAGTGTTTTAATGAAGATCCTTCCGTCAAATCAAGTTTGAAGTTTTTAAGACGTACACCATGGGCACGCGCTAAGGTGGAATATATGTACTTAAAAATGTTATCTAAAAAACGCTAATCTAATAGCGGTTTTCCTATCTCATTAATTTCGTCGGTGTTTGGAGCTTTTGGATTTGATCCCCATTTGTTAGTCATGTATTCACTGTCCTGAACTGTAAAAACCAGAAGGATAATCCCGCCAATATAAGGGATAAACGACAGCAGATAAAACCACCCGCTTTTGCCAGTGTCATGCAGCCGTCTGACAGTGATGGCCAATGTTGGAATGAAGGACACCAATACATAAAGAATCAAGAGAATCCCACCAATAAATGCAAGGTCAAAGCCCATTAGTAAGGCTGATAAAAATGCTAAAATAAAGATGATTAAGAGGTGGAAAAGCATGAACATCCAATATTCCGTTCGTCTGGCGCGACCCTCAAAGTCGCCATATTTGTTTTTGAAAGCGTCTAAATACCAATTCATAAGTTCTGATTGTAGTTAAGGGGAATGCTAAAATAGAAAGATTTCGAAATAATCACCTTAAAATAATAAAGTATTGGACAAACGGTCAGTATTAAGTGTGCGCATATGGCACTGGCTTAACAGTTTTGATTAAGATTAGGGGACGTAGAATGGGTTGATGGCGCTTATACGTTTAGTGACCTACACTTTATAGTCACCTTAATAATCTTGATTCCTGATTCTAAAACCGCAGTGGTCTTAATTCTCTTGATGAGGATACATCAATTTAAAGGTATCATTCACACTTTGATGTAAAATAGTGGCGTGGTTTTCATTAGGCAAAAACAGGAACTCCGCTTTAAGATTTGGTTTGCCCGCATTCTTCAAAACATCGGCTAAGCTTTTGGCTTCTCGTTCCATAATTTCGCCTTCTGCACCTACAGCTACGTAAACGTTTGCTGTTAGCTTAGTGTGCGCACCCAAAAACATTTTGGCATCCTTGAGCAACGTTTCATTGTCCCACCATAAACTCGGGCTCACAATGATATAATCAGTAAACATAGTTGGTTTTTTAAATAGGATCTCAGTGGCTACCAAACCGCCCAGGGATTGTCCGATAAGTATTTTTTGTGCAGTGGTTGGATAATTGGCCTTGATATAGGGCTGCACTTCATTCTCCATAAAATCGATGAATTTCCTGGAGCCTCCGGTGGTTGGATAATCTTTTTTTAGCTTTTTATCGATGGTTGGAAATGTGAAATCGCGCTTGCGGTCTATATTGGCAATCCCAACAACAATGGTTTTTGGCATGTTCATTTGCAGATTAAAAAACTGAACCAAGCCAGTAATATGTAGGAAGTCTTCGTCCATACTGCCATCCAAAACATAGATCACGGGATATTTTAAGGTGTCCGCTACTTTATAACCTTCGGGTAAATAGATGTTGAGTATCCTTGATTCTGAAAGGATTTTGGATTCGATGGTGACTACTTCGCCAATGGTCAATGGTGTTTTTGAACTTTCTTTTGGGGTAGTCTGTGCTTCCGCAGAAGTGAGACCCATGGTTATAAAAAATATACTGTAAAAAAAGTGCTTCATTTATCAGGTTTAATTTGGATACATTTATTCAAATCGGAATGGTTTCAAATATAGGTTATAGGAGGGGTTTATGAGGTTTTTTTGACACGAATTTTACGAATTACAGGGATTCCAATTTAATTTTAACTCTTTTATTTTTCTATTAAGATGTCGCCACGCTGTGGCTATTGTAATTTTAGGTACGGATTGCACTGATTGCACGGACTGCGCGGATTCAAAACAAAGAACTTCCTTTGTCAATGGTTTTTAAGCTCCAGAGGAGCGCAATATCACTAGCTTAAATTATGTGGTTTGTGAATAAGCTCCGTAGGAGCGG
>JBARDR010000708.1:0-1700 GCA_049795335.1 Gelidibacter sp.
AAATTTACGAAGAGAATAAGGCATCGCATATATTTTTTCGGCTCTTTTTGCCCAATTATAACGTTGGTATCCAATAAAAGCTTCATCACCGCCATCTCCTGAAAGAGCTACTGTCACTTGTTTTTTAGTGTATTTAGCCAAAAGCATTGAGGGAATTGCAGAGGAATCTGCAAATGGTTCATCATAATAGGTTGAAAAATTTTCAATCAAATCAATTCCTTCCTTATAATTGCATTGAATAACATGATGGTCAGTTTGTAAATGATCTGCAACCTTTTGTGCGTAAAGACTTTCATCAAATCCCTCTTCATTAAATTTTACTGAAAAAGTCTTGACTTGAGTCGAAGAAGTTTTTGTGGCCAAAGCTGAAATGATTGACGAATCAACTCCCCCTGACAGGAAAACTCCAACTGGCACATCCGCAAATAGTCTGCTGGATACGGCGTCTGTCAACACATAAGAAAGCTCTTCTTTTGCATCCTCATACGTGCCTTTAAAATTTGGCTTCGTTTTATAGTCAATGTCCCAGTATTGCTTTGAATTGAAAACACCTGAATTTAATCCAAAAGTAAATGTATGGCCAGGTAATAATTTTTTAACTTCATTGAAAATGGAGAGAGGATCTGGAATGGCTCCCCAAGCCATGTAGTATGCAATAGATTTTTCTGAAATAGATAGGTTTTTATGATGAAGTTGAATGGAGGAGACTTGGCTGGAAAATTCAAATTCCTTATCATTATGATAATAATAAAAAGGTTTTTTACCTAAACGATCACGAGCTCCAAATAGTTGATCCTTGTTTTCATCATAGATTACAAAAGCAAACATGCCATTAAAATGATCCACACAGTTTTCGCCATATTCTAAATAAGCGGCACATAAAACTTCTGTATCGCTCGTGGTATCAAAGGAATAGCCTTTTGCCAATAAATTGGCTTTTATGGATTTGAAATTATAAATCTCTCCATTGAATACCACATGAATTCCTTTTTGATAAGAAAAAGGTTGATTTGATCGTGGATCTAAATCGATTATGGCAAGTCTATTGTGCCCAAGAGTAATTTTATTGTCATGAGGCCCGTAAATATTCCATCCCATTTGGTCAGGACCTCTGAAAGAAGTTCTTTTAAGTTTTTCCTGAACCTCTATTTGGTTGTATTTTATTGTTGTTCCGTATATGCCGCACATAATGCTATTGTGTTTAAATTAAGCTATTCTCAGAATCATGAGAATCATAAACTTTAGTATATATCCAAAGAGTAATTATTAACAATGCATAATTATCAAAGTAATTGTGTGTTGTTAATAAAAACATTATTAAAACAAATGATAAAAAACTATATTCAGGGTTTTCTTTAAAATGTTTAGAAATACTTCTAATAAACAGATTTACAAAAATAAAAAATATAGTTAAAAATGGGATTATTCCAGACTCACCAAGAATCATTAAATAAGTATTATGAACACCAACTTTTACTCCTACAGTATCTGCTGCCCAACCTTGCATTGATTGATAGCCGTTTCCAAAAAATATGTTATCCAAAATTGGATCAGTATATAGTGACCAAGTATCACTTCTTGAGTCTTCTGTAATAACATGATTGTCAATTTTATTTTCAGTAACTCCTTCAAGAGCACTAAATCGAACTGTGTCAAGTTTCAAAAAGGAAGATAAGCTAAATAAAAAAATTAGTGTAAAA
>JBARDR010000709.1:0-2569 GCA_049795335.1 Gelidibacter sp.
ACACCGTTCTGTGTCCCAAGCCCAAACATCGGCACGGCCTAAAGGTGGCTCGCCGGTTTCGGTTGGTAAATATTTTTCAACCTCCGGTAAACGGATCGGTAAATGTTTTTTATGAATCATTTGCGGCATGCCATTCACATAATAAACTGGGAATGGCTCGCCCCAATAACGCTGGCGGGAAAAAACAGCATCACGCAAGCGGTAATTGGTTTTACCTTCACCTTGATTTAATTTTTCAAGTTCAGAAATGACTTTTTTGGTAGCTTCTTTATAAGTTAAGCCGTTAAGAAAATCAGAATTTGCAATGATCACATTATCTTTTGAAACATAGGCTTCCTCTGAAATGTCAACGCCTTCAAAAATATTAGGAATCGAAATATTGAAGTGCTTCGCAAAGTCATAATCGCGTTGGTCGCCACAAGGCACTGACATCACTGCTCCTGTCCCGTAACCTGCCAAAACGTAATCGCCAATCCAAATCGGAATTGCCTCTTTTGTAAATGGATGTTCAGCATAAGCGCCAGTAAATGCACCAGAAATCTTTTTGACGTCGGACATACGTTCGCGTTCGCTACGTTTTGCAGTGGCTTGAATATAAGCTTCTACTTCTGATTTTTGTTCAGAAGTTGTAATTTGTGATACTAGTTCATGCTCTGGAGCTAAAGTCATAAATGACACACCGAAAATGGTGTCAGGACGTGTTGTGAAGACTTCTATACCCTTAGACTGCTTCGCTTCGCTCGCAATGACACGGAAGGAAACAGAGGCTCCAACCGATTTCCCAATCCAATTGCGTTGACTTTCTTTTAGAGATTCAGTCCAATCTATGTGATCAAGACCTTGAAGCAAACGCTCAGCATAAGCAGAAATACGCATCGACCACTGGGTCATCTTTTTTCTGACCACTGGATGACCTCCACGTTCTGAAACGCCGTTGACAATCTCGTCATTTGCCAAAACGGTCCCTAAAGCAGGACACCAATTGACTTCAGTTTCTGCCAAATAGGTCAGTCTGTATTTTAAAAGAATTTCTTGTTTTTTTTCTGAAGAAAACACCTTCCAATCTTCTGCTGAAAAGCTTTCGATATGATCATCACATACAGCATTGACGTTTTTATTGCCTTCTGAAGCAAAAAGAGCTGTCAAAGTTTCAATGGATTCTGCTTTATTGGTATCGTTATTATACCACGATTCAAACAATTGGATGAAAATCCACTGTGTCCATCTGTAGTAAGCTGGATCAGATGTTCGTACTTCCCGGCTCCAATCAAACGAAAATCCAATTTGATCCAACTGACGGCGATAGGTTTTAATATTTTCTTCCGTAGTCACAGCCGGATGTTGTCCTGTTTGAATAGCATATTGTTCCGCAGGCAAACCAAAACTGTCATAGCCTTGTGGATGCAATACATTAAAACCTTTATGTCGTTTATAGCGCGCATAAATATCGCTGGCAATATAGCCTAATGGATGTCCCACATGCAATCCTGCTCCACTTGGGTAAGGAAACATATCGAGCACATAATATTTTGGCAGCGTACTATTATTTTCGGCTTTGAACGTTTGGTTTTTGGACCAATAGTCTTGCCATTTTTTTTCTATCTCGTTGAAATTGTAGTACATAAAGCTTGGTGTAATTTCTATCTCGCAGAGACGCGGAGGCGCGAAGCTTATATTGTGAAGAAAAACTTTGCGGCTCTGCGACTCTGCGAGCATTATTTCAGACCGCAAATTTAAACTTATTATAACACTATTGAAATTTAAACGTTGTAAACCCAAAGGGAATAGATTTCTTTCATATTTTTACAGCTTCAACTAAAATTTTATGAGTTCATCTTTTGACAGATATCAAAATCGGAGATTAATTTCGTCGTACTTTTCAGTGGTTATCAGTATCGCTTTGGTCCTCTTTTTATTGGGCTGTTTGGGACTTTTGGTTTTAAATGCTAAAAAGGTGGCCGACCACTTCAAGGAACAGGTAGTCGTGACTATCTATTTAAACGATTCCGCAAAAGAAGTTGAAGTGAACCAGCTAGAAAAAAGCCTGGCCATGGCTGAATACACTAAAAGTACCGAATACGTCTCTAAGGAAGCCGCAGCCGAATCGATGAAAGCGGAAACTGGCGAGGATTTCATGGATTTTGTGGGCTATAATCCCTTGCAAAATTCGATTGATGTTCATTTGAAAGCCGATTTCGTGACGACTGAAACATTGGCCGCCATAACTGAGGAATTATCCAATAAAAAGTTTATTGAAGAAATTCGCTATGATAATGACTTAGTAGAATTAATGAATGACAACGTCAAGAAAATCACGTTTTGGGTGTTGGTCATCAGTGCTATTTTTACGTTAATTGCTGTTTTATTAATCAATAGCTCTATCCGATTGGCGGTTTATTCCAAAAGATTTATCATCAAAACGATGCAAATGGTAGGTGCAACAAAAACATTTATCCGAAGACCTTTTGTATTCCAAAGTGTGAAATTAGGAATTATCGGGGCCATAATCGCGTTGATTGGAATGGGCATTGTGCTCTATTATCTGGATCAAAGCTTTATTGAATTGGAA
>JBARDR010000710.1:0-5071 GCA_049795335.1 Gelidibacter sp.
TGTTGCCAAAGACAGTTTAGGAAACGACATAAAAATTGACAATATCATCCATGTAAAAGCACGCTATTTTGAATACCAACAGTTCAAATCTACCCAGGTTCTTGCCGATGTGGTTTATGTGGATCTGAAAAGCAATCGAACCTTAGACGTATTTCCAATTAACAGTGAATTTGTGTTTGAACATATTTATGCCACCATGAATGGCGACGAACGCGCCTTGAGTCCTCGTGATCGCGATTTGTTGCGCAACAGACAAGTCCATTTTCCATCAAATGAAGATATGGTTTATGATACTGGTGAAGACTTAAAAATAAAGCTGAAACAGATTATTAGTTCGTATAGCATGCGGAATTAAAATGAAAAACTCCCAAAAGAAAACGTTTTGGGAGTTTTTATATTCCACATTTTTTTTTCGTTAAATAATGCTTTTATTGGAGCTCATAAAGTACTTTCATTTTACCCACGAGTTCCTCTGAGTTTTCAGAACTCAAAAGATACTTTTTGTCCTTTGTTGTAATACGGAACATTTGGTTTCTATCTTTTACTAGACTCACAGAATCATCCATTGTATTTCCGATGAACCCAAAAACGCCTTTACTTCCATAGGTCATCGTCAGATTAGAATATGACATTATACACACGTCCAAAATATCAGTATTAGGGATCTTTATCTTACCAATGTTTTTCTTTAATACGATACTATCCTTTTCAATAATAATCTTGTTTAATGAAATTGAATACAAATAAATGATGGCACCCACGATCAATAGTGGCAAAATAACACGAACGGTTATTCCTAAACTTTTATTAAGCAGAATGATGGTGAACAAAATCAATAGCGACAAAATCACGGCGCTGATCGTGGCAATTCTGACATACGAAGAACTTTTGCCTCTGTAAATATTCATGTTTAAACTTCTGAGTATAAGAATCTCAAATATAGCTATTTAAACAAGCTTCCCCAAATCCAAATTATTGACCCCACTATGACTGTCATGAGCCACCGCTACTCCATTTTTAATAACCAATAATTGTGGCGATTCATGCATGACCTGAAATTTTTCTGCAATGGCAGCAGAAATTGTGCGATAGTTCAACAAATCCAAATAATAAAGATCGGCTTCATTTTCGGAAAGTTTGTACTCTTTCTTAAATTGATTCATGACCATTCTGCTAACCCCACAACGTGTAGAATGTTTAAAAATGAGTTGTGTTTTGGTTTTCGAACGCTCCACAATCTCATCCAACTGTTCGATTGTAGTCAAATTAATCCACGGTGTTGCGTTTTCTTGTTTAGCTTCACCTGCTCCTGAATCTTTTGAAGCACCAAATATTTTATTTAATAATCCCATGATTTTAGTTTTTCATTTCTGCCCATCTTCCAATTCGAAGCTGCATGAATATTGATTTGTATTATTTTTTACCATTCCGTTAACTGAAGCGTCTTTAGTTTTTATCTATCTTTAGGAGATCACTCCGAATTGTTGTTAAACACTCGAAACTAACGAAACGTCACGTTATTATTGATTTTTTCTGACTTTTTGTCTCCCTCCTTGTATTGGTAAGGTAATTGAAATATTGTTTTGGAAATTTAGACAATTAATATAAAAACACAACATCTTATATATGAACTTTAACAATTATACCATAAAATCACAGGAGGCTATTCAGCTCGCACAACAGCTTGCTCAGACCTATGGCCATCAGCAGATAGAAAATGAACATGTTTTTAAGGCCATTTTTGAAGTTGATGAAAACGTATTGCCATTCCTTCTTAAAAAATTGAATGTCAATGTCAATTTGTTACATCAAACATTGGATAAGCAATTGGAAAGCTTTCCGAAGGTTACAGGCGGCGACATTATGCTTTCAAGAGAAGCGAACAAAACGCTGACCGAGGCTTCAATCATCGCCAACAAAATGAAGGATGATTTCGTTTCCATCGAACATTTGATCATGGCTGTTTTTAAATCAAACAGTAAAATAGCACAAATGCTCAAGGATCAGGGCGTGACCGAAAAAGCATTGAATACAGCCATCGAAGAACTTCGTCAAGGCGATAGCGTAACTTCACAAAGTCAAGAGGATACCTACAATTCCTTGAACAAATACGCCAAAAACCTCAATCAGCTCGCCAAAGACGGCAAAATGGATCCTGTTATTGGCCGTGATGAGGAAATTCGAAGAATTCTTCAAATCCTTTCACGTCGTACCAAAAACAACCCCATCCTCGTGGGCGAACCGGGAACCGGTAAAACGGCAATTGCAGAAGGTTTAGCGCATAGAATTATAGATGGCGACGTTCCTGAAAATCTAAAAGACAAACAAGTTTTCGCTTTGGATATGGGTGCGCTCATCGCAGGCGCCAAATATAAAGGCGAATTTGAAGAACGCTTAAAAGCAGTTATTAAAGAAGTAACCTCAAGTGAAGGTGATATCGTTTTATTTATTGACGAAATCCACACCCTTGTAGGTGCCGGTGGCGGACAAGGCGCTATGGACGCAGCAAACATTTTAAAACCAGCATTGGCAAGAGGCGAACTGCGCGCTATTGGAGCAACCACACTTGATGAATATCAAAAGTACTTTGAGAAAGACAAGGCTTTGGAGCGGCGTTTCCAAAAGGTAATGGTCAACGAACCGGACACCGAAAGTGCGATTTCCATCCTTCGTGGGATCAAAGAAAAATATGAAACCCATCATAAAGTCCGAATTAAAGACGAAGCCATTATTGCTGCTGTAGAATTATCTGAACGGTATATCACCAACAGATTTTTACCAGACAAGGCGATTGATTTAATGGACGAGGCCGCTGCCAAACTGCGCATGGAAATCAATTCCAAACCAGAAGAACTGGACGTATTGGACCGTAAAGTCATGCAGTTGGAAATTGAAATTGAGGCTATTAAGCGTGAAAAGGATGAAACCAAATTAAAATCCCTGCGTGCTGATCTTGCGAATCTTAAAGAAGACCGCAATGAAATGAATGCAAAATGGATGAGTGAAAAAGAGGTGGTGGACAATATACAAATCACCAAATCCAATATTGAAGATTTTAAAGCAGAAGCTGAACGCGCCGAGCGTGATGGAGATTATGGAAAAGTCGCCGAAATTCGCTATGGAAAAATCAAGGAAGCCCAAGCGCAACTTGAAAAACTTCAAAAGGAATTACAAGAAAACCAATCTGGTAGTTCTTTGATCAAAGAAGAGGTTACCGCTGAAGATATTGCAGAAGTTGTGGCAAAATGGACAGGAATTCCCGTAACCAAAATGTTGCAAACCGATAGGGAAAAACTTTTAAAATTGGAAGATGAATTGCACAAACGTGTGGTTGGACAGTACGAAGCAATTACTGCCGTGAGTGATGCGGTCAGAAGAAGTCGCGCAGTATTACAAAATGTTCAAAAACCGATTGGTACCTTCTTGTTTTTAGGAACCACTGGAGTTGGCAAGACCGAATTAGCAAAAGCACTGGCAGAATATCTCTTTGACGATGAAAACGCCATGACTCGAATTGACATGAGCGAATACCAAGAACGTCATAGCGTAAGTCGATTGATTGGTGCGCCTCCAGGCTATGTTGGTTATGATGAAGGCGGGCAATTAACGGAAGCTGTTAGAAGAAAACCGTATTCTGTAGTATTACTCGATGAAATTGAGAAAGCACATTCTGATACTTTCAATATTTTATTGCAAGTTTTGGATGAAGGTCGTTTGACAGACAATAAAGGTCGTGTTGCTGATTTTAAAAATACGATCATCATTATGACGTCCAACATGGGAAGCGATATTATACAACAACGTTTTGAAGCGACAAAAGATATCGATTCCGCTATTGAAGCAGCAAAAGTGGACGTTTTAGGGTTGTTAAAACAAAATGTACGGCCTGAGTTTTTAAATAGGATTGATGACATCATCATGTTCACGCCGTTATCAAAAGAAAATATTTTTGAAATAGTAGGTTTACAATTAAAAGGCTTGACAAAAATGTTAGGAAATCAAGGCATTACTTTTGACGCCACAGATGAAGCGACGGCCTATTTAGCTGAAAAGGGCTATAATCCTGAATATGGCGCACGACCTGTTAAACGTGTGATACAAAAAGAAGTCTTGAATGAATTGAGCAAAGAACTGCTCTCTGGAAAAATCACTACAGATAGCATCATTTTGCTAGACTCGTTTAACGATGAATTGGTCTTTAGAAACCAAGGCGAATTGGTAAAAGAAGCCCAAAAATAGCAAACCCTGACCTGCTCAATGTCAGCGTTTAAAAGTCCGAGAGGATTTTTTCATAATAAGTTGGTTAGTTAGGAAACAGCACGCGTCTTGAAAAAGATGAGTGCTGTTTTTTTCCATTGAGCTAAAGTATAGGTCATCTATTTCTTAATTTCATATTGAATATCATAAAGACGCAACTATGGGCATTATAGAATATTTAATTTTGACGATTTTGAGTTGTTTGTCTTTTGATGAATTTATCATAAGTCAAAAAAGGCGTCGTCATTCAACCAGAACATAATATTATCATCAAATGATACGGCACAGAAACATTTTAGTGCTAAAAAAATGGTTTACATTTCCATCAGCTTAAAATGCACTACTTCCAAAACAAACAATGAGGAGAAGTGCAGAACATGAAAGAAAATTCTTTGACAAGCCTTATGAAATTTCCGATAATTTAAGCCATGCCATTGAATGGGCTCATATATTTTTTGATAAAATTAAAAGATCCTACAACACTCAAATAATTTCACATCAAAAAAGGACCGAACTTAAAATGTTGATTTTTAAAACCGAATACTATGTTTATAAAAAAACATTACCGAAGTCATGCTTAAACAGGTCGCAACACAATGTTAAACATTCCATAAATGTGAATAAACGCACTGGTTAAAACAATCTTTTTTGCAGACTTAGTCGTAAATACTGCAGTTGCCGCTTAAGATGAGCTTAAGAAAACTCAATGGTCTAATACAACGCCGATTAATGATTTTTATAAATTTCGTTTGTTACCGTTCATCTAATAAGCAACAAAAAACTTTACAACAACAACCGTTTATCGTACTTTTAC
>JBARDR010000711.1:0-9997 GCA_049795335.1 Gelidibacter sp.
GTGCCAGCGTGTGGTGGCCCAACAAAGACCATATGTATGACGAAGTGGATAGCATGTTGATTAGCGTCACGGTCCCAAAGGCATTGATGGAAGTTTCCAACGGCCAGTTGCGCAGCGTTCAAGAGCATAAAAATGGCACAAAAACCTACAATTGGTTTGTCAACAATCCGATCAATAATTACGGCGTCAACGTCAATATTGGGGATTATGTTCATTATTCTGAAGAATATAAAGGGGAAAAAGGCCTCTTAAAAATGGATTATTATGTTTTAAAAGATAATCTTGAAAAAGCCAAGACCCATTTTAAAGATGCGCCAAGAATGATGGAGGCTTTTGAACATTGGTTTGGTCCCTATCCATTTTATGAAGATGGTTATAAATTGGTGGAAGTTCCTTATTTAGGAATGGAGCACCAAAGTTCCGTCACTTATGGCAATCAGTACAAAAACGGCTATTTAGGAAGGGATGTTTCCGATTCTGGATGGGGCTTAAAATTTGATTTTATTATCATTCACGAATCTGCGCACGAATGGTTTGCCAATAATATCACGTATAAAGATATTGCTGACATGTGGGTTCATGAAAGTTTCACATCTTATGCTGAAAGTCTATTTGTAGAATATTTCTACGGTAAAAAAGCGTCCGAAGAATATGTTATCGGTATCAGAAAAAACATTCAAAACGATAAGCCGATCATTGGGCTTTATGATGTCAATCAAAGTGGATCCGTAGATATGTATTACAAAGGCGCGAATATGCTGCACACCTTAAGACAATGGATTAATGACGATGGCAAATGGCGAGATATATTAAGAGGATTGAACGAAACATTCTACCATCAAACTGTTACCACAAAGCAAATTGAAGACTTTATCTCTAAAACCTCAGGACTGGATTTGAGGGCCTTTTTTAATCAATACCTCAGGTATTCTAACATTCCAATTTTGGAGTACAGTATAAAGGATAAGCAATTAAAATACCGATGGATTGATACCGTTCCTGATTTTGAAATGCCCGTTCAAGTTTATTTTGATGGTAAAGAACACTGGCTCCAACCGAAAGCGAGTTGGTCCACTGCTAAAATAATTGACGATAATCTCCAAGTTGATGTGGATTTTTATGTGAAGACCAAAAAGTTATAAGGATTTATTTTCCTGAGAATCCGCTGAAAGATGACGCGACCTTCCTTTATGGATGCAACAATCCCTGAAAGCCCTGACCGCACCCCTATACTTGACCAAAAGTTTATAAGATACTACCTTCTATGCAAATCGGTTATGCTTAGAAGGTAGTATCAATATTTGTGAAATCATTTTGAAAACCCCTTTCCTAAATTTTAGATGAAATTTACTGAGTTATTCGCGCTGATTAGTGTTTAAAAAGGGAATATTGTCTATTTGATGAAATCCCTAAATCCCACTTATAAAACTCCCATAAGGATCTTTAAACTGCATCCCTTCTGAAAATCTAAACTTGTTCAGTTGTTTGAATTCCACCAAAGCCCAAAGCACAAATTCTTTTACAAAATAACTGTCTTCTTTGGACAGATTAGGCTGATGTTCCTTCAATAAAACATCTAAAGGCGAAATGGAATCCAACAAAGTTTTATAATCCTTATCCGTTAAATCATCTAATAGTTCAAAGCCATCCTTCTGATTAAAAAACCAGGATATAATATCGTCATAGGCAGTTTCTGAATCTTCTTTTTTCAGTTTTTCAATCTTAGGAAAAAACTCATCAAACAAACTTTTAACCGCCTCACCAATTAAATTGTAAGCCACCACGGCAGCACCTTCCTGCTCGCCTTCATAAACCAATTCTATTTTACCTGTTATGGACGGAATAATACCCACAAAATCACTCAAACGCACCATGGTTTTGTGACCTCCTGCTTTTAAGGCACGACGTTCTGCAGTACTCAATAAATTTTCTAAAGCGGTAATGCTCAAACGCGCACTCACGCCACTTTTGGTATCTACAAAGTCACTCTCTCGGGCTTCAAAAACAATCTGCTCTAATAAATCTCTTGCTAGATCAGGAATTGAAACCATCTCCTTCTGACTTTCCACTACTTTAGCTTCTTGTTCAGTAATTAATCGCGCGGTTTCAATGTCAATCGGATAATGGGTCAGAATTTGAGAGCCAATTCTATCTTTCAAAGGCGTTACAATACTGCCTCTGTTGGTATAGTCTTCAGGATTTGCAGTGAACAAAAATTGGATATCCAAAGGCAGCCTCAACTTAAATCCTCTAATTTGAATATCGCCTTCCTGCAAAATATTAAACAAGGCTACCTGAATTCTGGCTTGTAAATCGGGCAATTCATTAATTACGAAAATACACCGGTTCGCACGCGGAATCATTCCATAATGAATCACACGGTCATCGGCATAACTCAATTTTAAATTGGCGGCTTTAATCGGATCGACATCACCAATCAAATCGGCCACCGTCACATCGGGAGTGGCTAGTTTTTCGGCGAAACGCTCACTTCTGTGCAGCCAATAAATAGGCGTGTCATCACCTTTTTCCTTGATCAATTCGTTCGCATATCTTGATATTGGATGCAACGGATCATCATTAATTTCAGAACCTTCCACCACCGGAATATACTCGTCCAAAAGATTCAACATCAATCGCGCCAATCGGGTTTTAGCCTGTCCGCGTAATCCTAACAAATTGATATTGTGGCGTGATAAAATGGCACGCTCCAACTCTGGGATGACTGTGTTTTCATATCCATGAACCCCTTCAAAAGTGGTTTCTTTATTCTTTATTTTCTGAATGAGGTTATCGCGTAACTCGTCTTTAATCGATTTACTTTGATAGCCTGCTTTTTTTAATTCGCCTAATGTTTTTATATTTTCCATGTTTTTCCTCTCCCTTCCCCTCTCCAAAGGAGAGGGAACTATTATATTATTTAAACTAAATTATTTACTATTTTCCCCTCCCCTTCGGGAGGATGGGTGGGATCATCCCCTAATCCGTTTTTTCCTATTCGTTTCATAATCCTCAAAAATCATTTCACCCAAACCTTTAAGTCCAGTGTAGAACGCCTTACCTTGATTGGCTTCTGTAAATTCCTTTACAAATCGCATCAAATACGGATCTTGTGCAATCATAAACGTCGTAATCGGAATATGCAAGCGTCGCGCTTGCTGTGCCATGGCATAGCATTTATTCATGATATACGGATTTAAACCTGCACTATCCTTATAATATTGGCCATCCGGAAGTCGCAAACAACTTGGTTTTCCATCGGTAATCATAAATATTTGTTTGTTCGTATTCCGTTTTCTTCGCAGCAAATCCATGGCCAACTGTAATCCTGCAACGGTATTGGTGTGGTAAGGACCAACTTTTAAATAGGGTAAATCCTTAATTTCTATTTGCCAGGCGTCATTCCCAAATACTATAATATCCAAAGTGTCTTTAGGGTAGCGCGTGGTAATCAATTCGGATAAGGCCATCGCCACTTTTTTAGCAGGCGTAATTCGATCTTCGCCATATAAAATCATAGAATGACTGATATCAATCATCAGCACTGTACTCATTTGTGATTTGTGCAACGTTTCTTCCACCACCAAATCATCTTCCGATAATTTAAAGTCGCCAATGCCGTGATTGATCTGTGCATTTTTCAAACTTTCGGTCATGGACACTTTGTCTAAAGCATCACCAAATTGATACTCTCTGTAATCGCCTGTATGCTCGTCGCCGATACCCGGACTTTTGCTTTTGTGATTGCCCTGACCGCTGCGCTTGATTTGTCCGAAAATTTGATCGAGCGCTTGTTGTCGAATGGCGCGCTCGGTTTTAGCAGTTATCGCAATTCCGCCGCCATTTCCATTGGGATCAATTTCTTCTTTGATGAACCCTTTTTGCTTGAGATCTTCAATAAAATCATCAATGGTATATTCGGGCGTGGTTAATTTATATTCTTTGTCCAGTTCGCGCAGCCAATCAATAGCTTCATCAAAATCTCCCGAAGTGTGGGTAATCAACTCCGTGAAAATTTCAAATAGCTTATCAAAAGGAGATTGAAAAGGCGCTTCGTAGGTTTTAAAGACAAAACCTTTACGTTTTATATTCTTGTGTGTCATAGCTTCATAAAAATACGGTTTTTTGTGCGACCTATAAATCTATTAACATCGATTTTGTAAATCGAATCATTCCATTTTTTATTACCTTTAAGCCAACTAACTGAAATAGAGAGAATAAATCGAATAATTCAAAATTAAGAGTCTCTCTTAATCAATCAAAACACTAAAACATGAAACACATTATTTTTGCACTTTCAATTCTGCTTTGCATTTCCTGTAAGGACAAAAAAGAGGAGAAAAAAGATACTGCCGTCAAAGTTGCGCAGTACACTATTGAACAATTTATGGATAATGAAGCCGTTAGTGGCGGAAGTTTTTCCTTTGACAATTCCAAAATCCTGATCTCCAGCAACCGCTCAGGAATCTTCAATGTCTACACGATACCAACCTCTGGAGGCAGCTACACGCCTATTACGGCATCGGATACGACGTCCTATTTTGCGCAATCCTTCTTCCCGAACGATGACCGCATGTTATTATCGGCAGATGGAAATGGTGATGAAATAAATCATATTTATTTACGAGATACTAACGGAACAATCACAGATTTAACTCCAGACAAAGGCGCCAAATCGGAGTTTTATGGTTGGGCCGAGGATGGACAATCCTTCTACTTTGGTTCGAATAAGATGAATCCAAAATTTTTTGATGTTTATGAGATGCCTATTAGTGATTTCAGCGCCAAAATGATTTATCAAAACAATGACGGATTGAATTTTAACGGCATCTCCAAGGATAAAAACTACATCGCCTTGGTACAATCTTTAAACACTAATGACAGCGACTTATATGTTTATAATGTAAAGACAAGAGAAAAAACTAAAGTGAATAGCGATCAAAGCGCCAATTCAGCACAAGACTTTTATCCTGACAGCGCTTCACTTTTATATACGACAGATGATGGCGTTGAATTTTCCTATTTGATGAAATACGATCTCCAAACCAAGGAAAAATCCAATGTGCTTCAAAAGCAATGGGATATTACGGGCGCTGGTTTTACTAAAAAAGGCACTTATATGGTGATATATGTGAATGAAGATGGCAAAAACGCCATTGAAGTCATCAATTCGGCGACCAACATGCCTATTGATTTACCCGATTTTGGAGATCAAAGTATTACGAGCGTTAGCTTTAGTAATGATGAAAAATGGATGAGTATTTATGTTGGTGGTTCGAGTATGCCCTCCAATTTATATACCTACAATTTTGAAACTAAAGAGCAACACCAACTCACCAACGTTTTAAACGAAGCTATTAATCCAAAAGATTTGGTAACTGCAACGGTCGTTCGTTACAAATCCTTTGATGGATTTGAAATTCCTGCTATTTATTATTTGCCGCATCAAGCTTCAAAAGACAACAAGGTTCCTGCAATGGTCTGGGTGCATGGCGGTCCCGGCGGACAAACCCGTCAAGGGTTTAGTTCCTTTATCCAATATATGGTCAATCATGGTTATGCGGTTTTGGCCGTAAACAATCGAGGAAGCAGCGGCTATGGCAAAACATTTTATCAAATGGACGATTTGAACCATGGCGAAAAAGATTTACAGGATTGTGTGGAAGGTAAAAACTGGCTTGCCACTCAACCGGAAATCGATGGGGATAAAATTGGAATTATTGGCGGTTCTTACGGCGGATATATGACCATGGCGGCACTCACTTATGCTCCTGAAGAATTTGATGTGGGCGTCAATTTGTTTGGTGTAACCAATTGGATTCGAACCTTAAAAAGTATTCCGCCGTACTGGGAATCTATGAGAAAATCCTTGTATTTGGAATTGGGAGATCCGTTTACGGCAGACTCTGTCAGACTTAAACGTATTTCGCCATTATTTCATACGGATAAAGTAACCAAACCTTTAATCGTTTTACAAGGATCTCAAGATCCAAGAGTGTTGCAAGTAGAATCCGATGAAATTGTTGCCGGCGTGCGCAAAAATGGCGTTCCTGTTGAATATGTACTCTTTGATGATGAAGGCCATGGATTTGTCAAAAAAGAAAACCAAATAGAAGCTTATAGCAGAGTGGTTCAATTTTTAGATAAATATTTAAAAAATCCACCTATGGAAAATAATGAGAAAACTGAATAAAATAAACGATTAAGAAGCAAGTAAACTTTTCTTAATAGTCGCTAACAGTTCAAAAAAAAATATAAGCATTGAGAAAAAATCAAGAAATTGAGCACATTTAAGGACCTAGTTAACAACTAATCTTCTTAATCTTAATGATTCATAAAAACTAAAAACCCTTAAGTTATACAATAGCTTAAGGGTTTTATATTTTGCCACAATTTGATCCGTTCTTTTACTCGACGCGCTCCAAATCAATCCTATTTTCAATTTTTATCATTTTGCCTTTAGTGGAAATTAAACCTTCTTTTTTAAACTGAGATAAAATCCTAATTGCCGATTCCGTAGCCGTCCCTACAATGCTCGCATAATCTTCACGGGATAGACTGACGTTTAAATAGCCGTCTTCATTTTCTCCAAAAGTCTGACCCACATAAATTAAGGCTTCAGCTACGCGTTGCCTTACGGTCTTTTGCGCCATATTGATCAACCCATCTTCAGCTTCACGCAAATCCTGCGCTAAATTCTGCAACACATTAAATGAGAACTCTTGATTGGATTTTATATTACTCAAAATTTGCTCTTTGGGTACAAAGCACATTTCTATGTCATTTAATGCAATGGCACTTAAATGGGTACGTTCGCCACTAATAATTGAACGCTGACCAATCAATTGGCCTTTCCCCATTAATTTGACCGTATGATCTTTGCCGTTGGAACTCAGTTTAGTCATTTTACAAATACCTTCTCTGATACAATACACACCACTGAGCAATTCATTCTCATTAAAAATAATATCTCCTTTCTTATAGAATCGGTCTGTCTTGCATGCCGTAACTTGTTTAAGTTCCTCTTTAGTTAAAGTTTTCATTGAATTTAACTGACGTGCAATACATTGTTCGCATCTACTCATACCTTATATATTGAGCTGCAAAGCTACGGAAAACATGACAATTATCATAGGTTACCCTGCAATCATTTAGTACCTTTGCGCCAGGTATAAAAGAGCATAATTATGGGATCATCAACTTGTTTCCACTGCGGAGATCCATCAGGTTCATCCGCAATATTTTATGATGACAAATCATTTTGTTGTCAAGGCTGTCAGACGGTTTATGTGATTTTTTCGGAAAACGATCTGACCTGTTACTATGATCTCCAGTCTGCCCCAGGAATTACGCCAAAAGACATTCAAGGCAAGTACGACTTCCTTTCGCAACAGAAGATTATTGATAAATTAGTAGAGTTTGATGACGGCAAATCACAAATAGCCACACTTTACATTCCGCAAATACATTGTAGTTCATGTATCTGGCTTCTTGAGAACTTGAATAAGCTCAATAGCCACATTTCGGCATCACAAGTCAATTTTGGAAAGAAAACCGTTCGTATTCAATTCAATTCTGAAAAGTACAGCTTAAAGGAAGCGGTCATTCTCCTCAGTTCCATCGGCTATGAACCTTACATTAGTTTAGAAGATTTTTCTACAGGAAAAAGTCATGTTAACCGTTCCTTAATCTATAAACTGGCCATTGCTGGATTTGCTTTTGGAAACGTCATGTTTCTTTCCTTCCCAGAATATTTTGAAGTCGGAGAATTTTGGTTAGAACAGTACAAACATTTTTTTAGGTGGCTGATGTTCGCATTTTCACTACCCGTAGTTTTTTATTCCTCTCAGGACTATTTCACGTCTGCTTACAAAGGACTGCGTGCCAAAACATTGAACATTGACGTGCCCATTGCTTTGGGAATCATTGTCTTGTTTTTACGAAGCACGGTGGATATCATATTTGATTACGGCTCCGGTTTTTTTGACAGTTTAACAGGATTGCTGTTTTTCCTATTGTTGGGGAAGTTTTTTCAGCAAAAAACCTATTCCTTTTTATCGTTTGAACGCGACTACAAATCCTATTTCCCAATCGCCATTACCAAAATATCGAAAGATGGTGGTGAGCAACCCATTCAGGTTTATGATATTAAAAAGGGCGACCGATTACTCATCAGAAATGAGGAATTAATCCCGGTTGATGGCATCCTCATTAAAGGAAAAGCCAGAATTGACTACAGCTTTGTCACTGGCGAATCTGACGCTGTCAGCAAAAAATCAGGAGACAAACTTTTTGCAGGCGGCAAACAGTCCTCAGGCAGTATAGAAATGGAAGCCTTAAAAAGTGTGGAGCAGAGCTATTTGACGCAATTGTGGAGTAACGATGTGTTCAATAAAGTTAAAGAAGATAGCTTTACCACATTGACCAACTTGATCAGTAAACGGTTTACCATTATTGTGTTGAGCATTGCGTTTATATCGACAACGTTTTGGCTGTTTGCTGATTCCAGCAAAGCATTGAACGTTTTTACCTCTGTATTGATTATTGCCTGTCCATGTGCTATCGCTTTAGCAGCGCCATTCACACTTGGGAATATCCTTCGCATTTTCGGCAGGCATAAATTTTATCTGAAAAACGCCACGGTTATTGAACAATTAGCTGCGATCGACACTATCATCTTTGATAAAACCGGAACAATCACTTCCAACAAAGAAAGCACCGCCACTTACGAAGGCAACGCGCTTTCATCGGCTGAAGAGGTTTTATTGAAAAACACCTTAAGAGGTTCCAATCATCCGCTGAGCCGAACGCTTTATGCACTCTTGGATGAAAATGATATCATTACGCTCGACGAATTTGAAGAGCATTTGGGACAAGGTATTGAAGGCGTGCACCAACAAGATAGTATCAAAATTGGCTCGGCAAACTTTGTAGGAAAGACTAAAACCACAGCGGTTTTGAACACTTCTGTCCACATTAGTGCCAACAATGACTACAAAGGAAAATTCACATTTTATAATACCTACCGAACCGGGCTGTCTCAGTTATTCAATAAACTGAAGAAACATTATGACCTCGCCATTCTTTCTGGAGATAATGAAGGCGAAATGGAAAATCTGAAAAAACTGCTCCCTGCACGAACAAAATTGCTTTTTAATCAAAAACCAGATGACAAATTGATGTATATTAAACACCATCAATCGGAAGGCGCAAAAGTATTGATGATTGGCGATGGCTTGAATGACGCCGGAGCTTTAGCCCAAAGTAATGTGGGTATTGCATTATCAGAAAATGTAAATGTTTTTTCCCCCGCTTGTGATGCGATTTTAGATGCAGAAAAACTAAACAACTTGAGTGATTTCATGAGTTTATCCAAATCGGCCATTAAAATCGTGAAATGGAGTTTTGTATTATCATTTATGTATAATGTCGTAGGGGTTTCTTTTGCCGTTACCGGACGGTTAGAACCAGTTATTGCGGCGATATTAATGCCTTTAAGTTCCATTAGCATCGTTGTTTTTACAACAATTGCCACAAATTGGACCGCGCGAAAATTGATATAAAAATAATATCATGGATTTTCATCTGTTTAGAACCGTTTTAGATAGCGCGAAAAAACAAGAAAACATGATAAATGTCATAAAATAATAAATGTGCCAAATGTATTTTTGAGCCATAACTTCTAATAGGTATGAGTGTTATATATTTACTACTGAGTCTCAGCATTTTAGTTGCTGTCATATTTTTTGTTGCCTTTATTATGGCGGTAAGAAACGGACAATATGATGACAGCTACACCCCTTCTGTACGTATGCTTTTTGAAGACGAATTAATTTCAGAAAAACCAAAAAAAGAAAAATCATCAAAACTAACTAATCAAGAATTAATTTAATTACTATGGAAATGCAACAATTTTATTACGATAATAAAATCGTCAAAAAATTCGTTTACGCTACCTTATTTTGGGGCGTAATAGGCATGGTTGTCGGGCTATTAC
>JBARDR010000712.1:0-7359 GCA_049795335.1 Gelidibacter sp.
TGACGGAATGGTACTCTTATTCAAAATATCAATAACAGATAATATTTTAGTAGAGATATCAGACACTATTTCAATTAATCCATTCTCATATCCTATCAACAGCAATCCATAATTTTGGCTGTAATAGATTGTGGAAATAGTCTCTCCAGACAGGCCATTAATGGTAGTTATGGTTTCTATCTGATTTGTTTCTGAATCCACACTAAAGATTGAATTCTCACTTGCAGCATAAATGATGTTACCGTCATTGGTAACGTCCCTAATATCCAAATATGAAAAATGTCCTTCCCATAAATCCGTATAATCTTGTGAACATAAAGTAATGGAAAACAGTAGAAAAAATGGATAAAAAAACCTCCTGAAATTGCTCATTAAACGCACATCTGATTTGAAATATAATAACCAAAAATAAGATAATTTATTGTATTTTAGCTTTTCACAATCGATTATCCTAGATGCTATTTAGTAGTCCTATCTTTTTATTTCTATTCTTACCACTTACCTTATTTACCTACTACTTGCTCCCTCAAAAACTCAAGAATTTCTTTTTACTTCTTATGAGTTTATGCTTTTATACTTGGGGAGAAAAAGAACTTGTTGTTTTAATTATCATTTCAACTCTTATAGATTTTTCTTGCGGTCTTATCATCCAAAATGGTCAAAGACAAATCGGGCTATTTTTATCTATAGTTTTTAATATTGGCATTTTGGCCTATTTTAAATATTCAGGTTTTATTTTCACCAATTTAGTTGAGTTCTTAGGACTTTTTAATGTGACCATAGAAAGTGCGCATGCCTTTTCAAATGTAGTTTTGCCGTTAGGTATCAGTTTCTACACCTTTCAAACCATGTCCTACACCATCGATGTATATAGAGGTGAGACTAAGGCAAATAAAAACATCATTGACTTTGCAACCTATGTGACCATGTTTCCTCAACTTATTGCAGGTCCTATCGTGAGATACAAAACAATTGAAAAAGAACTTTCAAATAGAAAAGTCACATCTTCATTAATGTCTGAAGGCATTGAACGCTTTGTAATTGGTCTTGCTAAAAAAATGCTCATTGCGAACAATTGTGCTTTATTAGCAGACAATATCTTCAATTTACATCACGATGACCTTTCAACCGGATTAGCATGGCTAGGCGTCATTGCCTACAGCTTCCAGATTTATTTTGATTTCTCTGGTTATTCTGATATGGCGATTGGTCTTGGTAAGATGCTGGGATTCAATTTTCCTGAAAATTTTAAATACCCCTATACCGCAAAATCCATAAGAGAGTTCTGGAAACGATGGCACATAACTTTATCTACTTGGTTTAGGGACTACCTTTATATTCCTTTGGGGGGAAATAGAAACAGCAACACCAGAACTTACGTCAACCTTTTTGTGGTTTTTTTTATTACAGGATTATGGCACGGCGCGAATTGGACCTTCATTATTTGGGGTTTATTCCATGGGATTTTAATCGCTGTTGAACGCTTAGGCCTGGGCAGGATTTTAAGTAGAGTCCCCAAAATAATAGCGCACGTCTATTTAATCTTTAGCATTTGTATTTCTTGGGTTTTTTTTAGAAGTGACTCTCTGTCAGAAGCAATCCATTATATTGGAGCTATGTTCAATTTTAAAAACCAAACTAATTTGGAATTCCTAAATTACTATCTTTCCACTGAATTACTAATTGTTTTGGTGCTTGCCACAGTATTATCGATGCCTGTTTATCACAAGAGTAAATTGCTTATCAAAAAAATTGGCGTATCCTATAAAATTTTGGCATCCATGAGGGTTTTCAGTTTACTTGTCTTATTTATATGCTGTCTCTTTTATATCGCCACAGATTCTTATAATCCATTTATTTATTTTAGATTTTGAATAATAGTAATCGTCATATCAACCGTTACATTCTAATCATAGGATTTCTATTTTTATTGAACTTGCCCAATCTCGTCATGTTGTCTAGCTTGGAAAACACACAAAGCAACGAAAACAAAAAGAACACTAAATCTCCCGACTTTAATCTTAATAACCCTAAACGTTTAGTTTCTGAATATAAAAATTATTATGAAGATAATTTCGGTTTAAGAACCACCTTGATCAATATCTATCTCAGCTTTAAAGTCAAAATCTTAAAAGAAAACCCATTGCCGAACCACGTGGTAAAAGGACAAGACGGTTGGTATTTTTTAGGTAATGACCATAATGATATTTTAAATGACACCTTCGGAAATGTACCGTTCACAAAGGCACAATTGAACGCTATTACCCAAAATCTGGAAAGCACCAATACTTATTTACAGTCAAAAAACATTAAGTTTTATATCGTTGTACCTCCCAACAAACAGACTATTTATCAAGAAAAACTTCCCTATCATTTTGGACCACATACCAAAAGATTAGAGCAATTGCAAAATCATCTCGAAATTAAAAACAGCCTGCACATCGTTTCGTTAGAGCCACGATTGTTTTCAGAGAAAAAACACCAGCGACTATATCATAAAACGGATACACATTGGAATGACTATGGCGCATATTGGGGCTATGCAGAAACTTTAGAGGTAATTAAGAAAGATTTTGACATTACCCCCATTCAATTGTCAGAATACTCTATGGAAGCAACGCCTATTAATGGTGATATTACAGCAATGATCAATGAAAATATTCCAGAGAATGGCATTGCACTTCAAAAAATAAAACCATCCCAAATTGACACAATATCTCCCATATACACCTTTCAACATTATAAAAACCGAACCAAAAACCTAAAACTATTGATGCACTCAGATTCGTTCTCAAATGCATGGATTCCTTTTTTTAATGAAAGTTTTGGTGAAACCGTGTATATCCGAACATATGAACTTAATCATGCTCTGATTGAAAAAATACAACCAGATATTGTCATTTTTGAAATTGTAGAACGCAATCTTCTTACTTTAATCAATATAAAAAAATCTAGATAGAGGTTTTTTTATTAATATAAGACATAGTGCTAAACCACGCCCTGTGCCAACATAGCATCTGCTACCTTGACAAAACCGGCAATGTTTGCCCCTTTCACATAATCAATAAATCCATCCTCTTGTTTACCATAAGTCACACAGGATTCATGAATGTTGTGCATAATATCCACTAATTTCCCATCTATTTTTTCTCTATCCCAACTTAGTTTCAAAGCATTCTGACTCATCTCCAATCCCGAGGTTGCCACACCACCAGCATTTGCAGCTTTTCCAGGTCCGAATAAAACCTTTGCGTTTTGAAAGGCTTCGATGGATTCTGGAGTGCATGGCATATTAGCACCTTCGGCAACACAAATAACCTTGTTTTTAATAAGTGTTTTAGCCTCTTCCTCATCCAGTTCGTTTTGGGTAGCACATGGCAAAGCAATATCACATTTTACTGCCCATGGACGTCCTTCATGAAATGTTGCTGAGGTATAGGTTTCTGTGTAAGCACTTATTCGACCACGTTTCACATTTTTGAGATCCATTATAAACGCCAACTTATCCGCATCTATCCCATCACGATCATAAATATAACCCGAAGAATCAGACATGGCCAAGACCTTTGCGCCAAATTCTGTTGCTTTTTCACAAGCATATTGCGCCACATTTCCTGCACCAGAGATGACCACTGTTTTTCCTTGTAAGGTATCGTTTTGAATTGCCAACATACTTTTAACAAAATACACGCAGCCATATCCGGTCGATTCTGGCCTAATCAAAGAACCACCATAAGACATCCCTTTACCAGTCAAAATTCCGGTAAACTCATTTCTTATTTTTTTATACTGACCAAACATATAGCCAATTTCTCGCGGCCCAACCCCAACATCTCCCGCGGGAACATCAGTATTTGCACCTATATGGCGATACAATTCATTCATAAAAGATTGACAAAAATGCATCACTTCATTATCACTTTTCCCTTTCGGATCAAAATCAGAGCCACCCTTACCTCCACCCAAGGGCAGCGTTGTGAGAGAGTTTTTAAAGGTTTGTTCAAATCCCAAAAACTTAAGAATACTCAGATTTACCGTTGGATGAAAGCGCAAGCCTCCTTTAAAAGGACCTAAAGCAGAATTGAACTCCACTCTAATGCCTCTATTTACTTGGATATTGCCTTTATCGTCAACCCAGGGAACCCTAAAAATAATCGTGCGCTCAGGTTCTACCATGCGCTCCAATAACATTTTACCTTGATATTTGGGATTTTCTTCTATAAAAGGGAGAATGGTTTCGGCCACTTCCTGTACCGCTTGCAAGAATTCTGGTTCGTTATTATTTTTTTTTACATAATCTAAAAAGGATTCAATTCTCTCTCTCATTTATTGCTTTATTATCAGTAATCACTCCATTTATACCTGCAAATATATGTCATATTAAGGTTTTTAGTAAATTATTCTTGGCCAAATAATAAATCAGCTAATTAAAATTACACATTTCATAATTCAACCTATATTCATTATCTTTTTATAAGATTTTTGATGAAAAGAGACATCAAAAAAATCAATATCTCAAAAATCAAAATAAATCTCTTTACATAACCTTCACGTTGTGAATGTTTTGTTTGGAAGTTAAGTGAGTTTTCATATATTTGTTAATACCAACTCCCTATTAACAAAATAACTATATGACGCTTATCTTGAAACAGTTAACCTTTATATCTATTTTTATTATGGGTATTTCAAATGGGTTTGCACAAAAATGGTTTTCAAATGAGATAGGCGTAATCGCTGGTCCTGTAGCTTTTCAATCTGATTTTGGCGAACGCCGTGATTTTGAAACCAACGCTGGTAATACAGGTTTTGGTGTAGGTCTTGTGCATTTTATGAACTTTGAATACAGAGGGAGTCGTTATGATCCTTACAAATATTTTTTCGATCATTTCAAAGTACGGAGCGAAATTTCTTGGAATAAAACCGAACTAAACCATTTCGGGAAATGGATAGCTCCAGAGAAAACGGGGGAATATGCCGACAAGTTAAGAGCGCATTCCGGGGAGTCCAATAATTTTGATATTGGAATGCAATTAGAATATTTCCCTTTTAGCCTTAAGGAGTTTTCATATGCACGTAATGCCCTGACTCCTTTTATCAGTTTTGGGGTCCATTTTACCGCATACAATCCTAAAGTATTCACCTCCTATGGTGATGGGAATCCAAATAATCTGGATAACTTTTACACCCCATGGTACCGTTATTCGGATGGAACGATCAGAGACCCTGAATTCATAACCTCTAAAAATGGCACAGCTTTCTCCTTTGTAGGAAGTGTTGGTTCACGTTATAAATTGACATATTTGTCGGATTTAATAATCGATTTAAGATGGCAACATTATTTCAGAGATAAATTGGATGGTTTAAATCATAAATTACCTTCAAATAAATCAAATGATTATTTGATGTGGTTGAATGTTGGATTTGTTTACTATTTGGAATAAAACCAAGTATTTCATTAAACAACGAAAGACCGAGTTTAAGCTACTTGGTCTTTTTTGTTAGATATAGTCAGTGCTTAACTACCCTATCGCCTGTTCTAAATCGGCAATCAAATCGTCTATATCTTCAATCCCAACGCTAAGTCTAATTAAAGAATCAACAACACCTGTTTTTTCACGTTCTGCTTTAGGAATACTGGCATGTGTCATACTTGCTGGATGTCCTGCGAGAGATTCTACACCGCCCAACGATTCCGCTAAGGTGAATATTTTAAGTTTTTCTACGATCATTATGGCTTCCTCATAATTATTCCCTTTTGTGGTAAAAGACACCATACCTCCATAATCCTTCATTTGTGCTTTTGCAATAGCATGATTGGGATGGCCTTCAAAACCTGGCCAATACACCTTTCCTATCTTTGGATGCTTCTTTAAATATTCAGCAACCGCCTTTCCGTTTTCACAGTGCCGTTGCATTCGAACGTGCAAGGTTTTTATTCCCCGCAAAACCAAAAAACTATCTTGTGGCCCGCACACCCCACCACTTGCATTTTGGATAAAGTACAATCTTTTTGCTAAGTCTTCATTCTTTACAACAAGTGCTCCCATAACCACATCACTATGACCTCCCAAGTATTTTGTAGCCGAATGCATCACAATATCAGCACCCAAATCCAACGGTTGTTGCAAATAAGGCGTTGCGAAGGTATTATCAACCGCTAACAAAATGCCATGCTTTTTGGCAACAGCAGCTACAGCTTTAATATCAATAATATTCATCATCGGATTTGTAGGTGTTTCGACCCAAATCAACTTGGTGCTGTCGTTGATATAGGATTCTATTTTTGATGCGTTTTCCATGGCAACAAAATGGAATTTAATTCCAAAACCCTCAAAAATCTTTGTGAACAATCGGTAGGTGCCACCGTAAAGATCACTTGTGGAAACAACCTCATCTCCAGATTTTAGAAGCTTAATGACTGCATCAATAGCTGCCAAACCAGATGCAAACGCCAAACCATGGGTACCGTTTTCAATACTGGCGAATGAATTTTCTAAAGCCGTCCGCGTCGGATTGGCACTTCTGGAATACTCATACCCTTTATGGCCTCCAGGCGTCGATTGCGCATAGGTTGTGTTTTGATATATTGGTGGCATTACAGCACCATAAGCTTTGTCAGGTTCTTGATTTCCGTGAATGGTTTTTGTGTTGAACTTCATAGAACAGAATTTTATTGATAACAAATTTAATCTTTAATTGGTTGGTTACAAAAGGATGCAATACCTTTGTTGACTGTTTAATAAATGCCAGATACCTTGAAAAAAATTAGCCTCCTTTTTGTAATTGCTTTAGTGATTTCGGCCTGTAATGATGACGTTAAATTAAAGTTTGAGCCACAACTTATCGAGAAATCAGATGGCGCCTCATTTGCCATTAACTACCCAAAAGCCATCGGTAAAAAAGCGGTTGCTGAAAAAATAAATCACCAAATTGAACAAGTCATTACCAATGAAATGAACATGGCTGAAACTCATGAAAACAACATGTCGGTTTCTGAAGCCATTTCGGAGTTTGACAAGGAATACAGAGCTTTCAAAAAAGACTTTCAGGACAGCAGCCAAAGATGGGAAGTAAAGGTTGATGGCGAAGTAATCTATGCATCTCCAGAGGTTATTTGCGTGAGTCTTCAAACGTACATTGATACTGGCGGCGCCCATGGTAATGGTGGGGTTACATTTCTCAACTTCAACCCTGAAACTGGTGCATTGTTAAATCAAAATGACATCATCAGCAATCAAACTCAATTTAAAAAGATTGCGGAAAAAGCATTTAAAGACCAAACAAAACCTAAAAACAACAACGAGACCATTGAAGATTTTTTCTTTGGTGAAGGCTTTCAACTTCCTTCCAATATAGGGT